>NZ_JBEZGJ010000010.1:0-82279 GCF_040649965.1 Micromonospora sp. NPDC048843 | reverse complement strand
CGCACGCGGGGGGGCGGGGCGGGGTGGCGCGGCGGGCGGCGATGCTCGCCGCCGTCCGCGACGGGCAGGTCGTTCACCGGGCCAGCATGTTCGGGATGATGGCGGTCCGCCGCAGCCGTGACGACGGCATCCCCGTGCACTTGGTGGCACACGAGGACGTGTTGGTCCTCCGCCGCCCTTGAGGGCCATGCCATGCCCAGGAGCTTCGGACCTGGCAAGGCCGGCGCCGGAGAGTGCTTGACCAAGCCGCTGACGAGATCAGCTAGTCGGGACCCAGTCCCGTCGAGTCCTGCTGCTGTCAGCAGACCCGACACGAGGTCGGGGTCGCGGGGCTGTCAGGTTCTGCCAGGAGGCCGAACCTGACAGCCCCGCCAACGGCGCTCTCGGACCGGCTAGCTTGAGAGCTCTCCTTACATTTCACGTGCCTCTGATCTGATGCCTCGCGCGACGGCATCGCGCCCACCAGCAATGGTCGGCCGCCGCCGCAAGCCTCGGAACTGGCACGTACAAGCCCCGCGCCCTCGCCCATGCGCGACCAGGGCGCGGCTCATCCATCCCTTCAGGCGGCCACCAACCGGTGGCCGCCTTCTTGCTGTCCTACGGAGGACAACATGCGTCGTCCCACCCGGCACCTGACAGACGGTGAGGTCCCAGCCGACCTCCGCCACCCCACCTTGTCTGACCTCCTCCGCAGCACCCTCGCGGCCGTCGGCGAACACGCCGACGTACATCCGGCTCACGACAGGCCCACCGTTCAGGTGGCTGCACGCGCCGGGTTGGTCAAGGGCATGCCCTCAGCTACTACCGGCAGCCCGGCGGTGCAGCGATGACCGGCGGGAGCCCGGCGGACCAGGCCCGTGCTCTGCATGCCGAAACGACGGCTGCCATCGAGCAGCGGGCCGCTCTGACCGTCGAGGCCCGTTGCGCACTCATCGCCGCGCTGCGCAGCAGGCTGATCTGTCGGCCCGGATGCGAGGACGCCCTCGCGACATGGGGCCTGGAGCCGCTGCCGCAACGATGGACGGTCTCCGCCGAAGCGCAGCTGGTGTACACGCGGTCACACACCAACCATGACGAGGTTCGCGAGCAAGCGCGCTGGGGTGTACCGGACGAACTGCGCCTGCTGCAGCCGGCGATGGCGGTCTACCCGCAACACGTCATCGACGTGGCACCCGCCCCCGATGGCGACGACGCGCCCGGACCGCAGCGGTACACGATCACCGTGCAGGTCATGCTCCAAACCTGGGCCACGGCGGTCCGGGAGGCGGACGCGCGCGAGATCGCTCGCACCACGACGGACACCCATCTGCGGGCGCTGGCAGAGGCCGGCATCACCCTCACCACGCCGATCTGGCAGCGCACCGACAACCCTGACGAGGCCACGCCGGACCCCATCGGCACCCATGCGCAGCCTGCGGCCGGCGCGGTACAGCTAACAGACGCCGATGAGCTCGCCGCTGCGACGGCGGCGCGTGATGCTGCCGTACAGGCCCTCGCGGGCCTGCGGCGCAGCATCAGGGCCCGCGCGATCCGCGCCTTGGTCGACGACGAGTTCGGCGGCGTACACCAGCACGCGGCACAGCGGGTCAACCAGTTCCTCGTCGACCTCGGGCTCGACCCCCTACCTCAAGCACACCTCGTCACGGTGATCGCCGACCTCACGCTGCCCGTCGGCGACGGCACCGCCGAGGATGCCTGCGACGCCGCACGACACAGGATGCGCGCCGTCACCACGATCAACCCGGACGAGGCACGGCCATGGACCTCGTACGGCTGGACCATCCCCGACAACGCAACCGTCGATCAGGACGGCTGGCGGATGCCGTGGCGACACGAGTACGAGATGTGGCTCCGTGGACACGCCTCCCGTGCCGACGCCACCACCGCGGCCGAAGCCCTCGTCCGCGCGGACTTGGCCCGGGCACTGCCCGACATCAATGACGACCTGGTCACGGTGACCGCCACCGTCGAGAGCCACGGCATCGACTTCTACCTGGACCCCGACAGCGACTGAGTCGTCTGCCGCCGAATCTCTGCGTCCCTGAGCAGATGCCAACTGGCCCTGCCTCCCACTGGCTGCCCTCGGTTGGCACCTGCCAGTGGATCGGCGCTATGCGCGACGACTGCGCCGTCCCGCCGGCTTTCACTCCTCTACCGACCCCACTATGACGGGAGATCAACGTGTCGTCCTCCGAGAACAAACTGACAGTCCGATCCTCAGCCGACCTGGCGGCCGCGGTGCCGTACCTCATCGGCTTCCATCCCGGCGACGGCAGCATCGTCGTGATCGCCTGCCGAAACCGGCGCATCGTGTTCGCCGCCCGAGGCGACCTGCCAGCCCCCGGATCCCCCGCACATCACCTGGGCGACCTCACCGCTCACCTCGTCCCGGTCGTGCAGCGGCAGCAACCGATCACCGACCTCGTGATCGTCGGCTACGGCGCCCAGGGACACATCGACCCGGCACTGCGTGGCGTCGGCGACGCGTTCACCGCCGCCGGCCTGACCGTGCGGGAACTGCTGCGGGTCACCGAGAGCCGCATCTTCAGCCTCACCTGCGGCGACCCCGGCTGCTGCCCACCACAGGGAACCCCCGTCGAACCCACCACCTCGCTCGTCGCCGTGCACGCGACCGTCGCCGGGCTCGTCGCGAGGCCGGACCGGGCGGCAGTGGCCAGCCGCTTCACCACAGTCGACAGCACCGGCGACGGCATCCGACACGCCACGACCGAGGCGACCGCCCACATGACGGCCTTGGAGACCAACGGCAGGGCCGCGGTGTACGAGGCCGGCGTGCATGCGGTCCGAAGCGCGCTGCGACAGCACGACGACGGCAGGGGTCTTTCCGACAACGAGGTGGCCTGGCTGACCGTGCTGCTGACACACCGGCCCGTGCGGGACCTCGCCGTCGATCTCACTCAACCGCACGACCAGCACGTCACTTTCTGGGCCGAGGTCACCCGCCGCGCAGGCGAGGCGCTCGTGCCGGCGCCCGCGACCGTCCTCGCGCTCACCGCATGGCGCTGCGGCGACGGCGTCCTGGCCCTCATGGCCGTCGAACGTGCCCTGCAGATCGACCCCGACTACCAGCTCGCCGACCTGCTCCTGCAGGCCCTGCACGCCGGTCTGCCGCCCTCCGTCTTCGAGCAGGCGGCTGGCAGCAACCAGCCCAGCCCTTCGAACCCGAACACCCGTACCGAACAGGAGTAACACGGTGGATCCCATTCGCAGCATCCTGCTGTCACTCGCCCGCACCGCCGAAGAAGCCCGACTGCACTGGAACGCCAACCGCGCCGCCCTGCGCGCCCGCGGAGAAACGCCCTTCCGCGACGAGGCATTCGCCTACGACGTCCAAGCCAACCTGTGCCTGATCGCCGCGATCACCGCGGCCAACCTTCCAGCGAATTTCCGCCTCTACGACACCACGCTGTCCCGAGACCCGCTCACGGCGGCCGCGCAACTTCGCCAGGTCACCTCCGCCTACGACCACAGCGGCCCGATCGAGGCCGCACACGAGGCAGCGCGCCTCGCCTACAAGGCGGCGTTCGCCGAACCACTCACCGCCCAGGAGCAGCACTACGTCGACCTGCTCGTCGACCTGCCCGCCGCGCGACGCGACAAGATCATCGAGGTGGCGGAGGAACGCTCCCGCCACCTGCCGCAATGAGTATCGGCGCACCTGCCGCCGGCACCCCATTCGCCCTTTGGGCAGGGGCGCAGCAACACACGCTGCACCCTCCTCGACTGCCGCGGAGCAGACCCCGCCGGCGCCCGACAGTGTCGGCCACGACGGGGGAGTGAGCCACGACGACGCAACGCGCAGCCCGGCACATCCACCCACGCCAGCGGCCCACCGCCGCAGGACCTGCTTCGGACACAGGGCGCGCCGGGCATGGGCAGTAACCCTAGAAAAGGAACTGATGAGCCTGTACACCCTCACACCCAAGCCCGGGTTCGAGCGGTACACCATCCAGGTCGGCTGGAACCCCCACCGCACATACGTCGCCACCGTCGTCGACTTCACCTGGGACCCGGTCACCGAACCCCACCACCAGCCCGACACCGTCCACCTCGGCCGGATCGAGACGATTCTCGACCCGGTCGAGGTGCTTATAGCCGTCGCGCCCTACGCCGAGATACCAGCCGACCTAGCCGCCAGACTCGGCGCCGACCAGGCCGCCCATCCGGTGCGCCGCTGACACCAACCCCCGCTTGAAGTCACAGTGCGCGCCGACGGCGGCACCAACTCGCAGGCATGTCAACACGGGCACTGCTGACTGAACCGCCCCGATGACGCCTCCTCGGGGAGGTCGGCGTCAACACCGATGCCGTGAGCCCGTCCGGCACGAACCGCAAACCCGGCCCGCCCCAGAGGCGGGCCGTCGCCGTATCAGGACCCGGGACGCGCCGCCTCGAAACGATCGCGTCCCGGGTTCTCCAGTGAAGGAGAAACCCAGTGTCCCTACCACTGATCATGATCGCCACCGCGGTGGTGGCGCTCGCCCTGGGCCGGCTCACCGCCTGGCCGACGATCCGCAGCCTCCGCACCCAACTCGCCGACGCCACCTGGTCGATGCTCCACGACCCGCTCACCGGCATGCTTAACCGCGCCGGCCTGCAAGCCGCACACACGACCCTCGCCGAAACTGGCCCCGCACGGCCCATGATCGTCGCCCTGATCGACCTCGACGACTTCAAACGCGTCAACGACACCCACGGCCACGGCCGAGGAGACGACCTCCTCATCCAAGTCGCCGACCGCATCACCGACATCGCCGCTCTTCACGAAGGTGCCGCCGCGCGGCTCGCCGGCGACGAATACGCCCTGTTCCTGCCGGCGCACGCCGACCACCTAGACCGCGTCGCCCACACCATCGCCACGATCATCGCCCAACCCGTCGCGCTTCCCGCAGACGGCGGCTTCGCCACGGTCACCATCACCGCCAGCGTGGGCTTGGCGCTCGTCGACACCAGCGACCCCTTCACCGAAGTAGCGCTGCACCGCGCCGACATCGCCATGTATCACGCCAAGCAGAACGGCCGGAACCGCCACGCGATCTACCAGCCGGGCATGACCATGCCGCCCGTGCAGCACCGTCGCGGACCTCGCCTCCGCGACCGGCACCAGCCGGCCGACGGAGCCACGGCATGACCGCCCCGCACGAAGAGATGGCCTGCCAGACCTGCCTTTCACCGCTGAACACCCTCGGCATGCCACCCACCTACGTGCACCCGACCCACCTCGCCACCGACGGACACGAACCAGCGCCCGTCCCGGTCAGCCGCCTCGACACCGTGCGTCGAAGCTGCGACTTCTGCGGCGACCCATACCCCGTCTGGACGCTGCAGGGCGGCGAGGTGACCGCCATCGCCATCGGCCCCACTGCAGGGCTGGTCCAAGACTTCGGCGACTTCTGGGCAGCATGCGCGGCCTGCCAAACCCACATCGACGAGGGCCGCAACGACAAGGTCATCGACCGTGCGGTACGGGCGCTCGGCCTCGCCAACCATCCCCACGTACGAACTCGAATCGAGGAGCTGCACCAAGCGTTCCTCAACGCCCGACTCGCCGGCCGAACGCTCATCACGACGACCACGTGGCCGGCAACCACCATCACCGCCCCAGAGCTGCCCAAGGTCCGTGACCGGCTCACCCGCTTCTACCGAGGCACCGACAACCTGCCCGCCGCGCTCGGAATCAACGACATACGTCGGCAGATAGCCGCCGGCCTCGAACGATCACACCTGTACTGGATCGACAACGACTTCACCGGCCTGGCTGAGCACGCGGCAGGACAGCTGCCCGACGTACGCATCAGCCGCGGCCTCATCCCCTCGGCCGACGGAATGCTCATCTGGCCCCGGCCAGTGACACACCGGCAACTCACTGCCGCATCCTGGACCACCACCACCCACGGCCGGACAATAGTCCTCTACCGCACCATCGGCGGCGGACTGCACGGCAAACCGCTGCAACGGCTACGCGAACAGGTCGGCTGGCTCGCACCGACGAGGGCAACCCACCTCCCCGAACAGCATTTGACACCTGGTGACCATCCGGCGGCAGCGCTGGTCGCGACGTGGCTGCTAATCGCCCAGCAAGCTGCAGACGTCACCGCGGCACGAGTCGACAGAGCCGTCGCCAAGACCTACGCCCGCACCAACCGACCCGTACCCGAGGTGCGCATCGTGCGGATACGCGGCCGCCGCACCAGTCCAAGGCCGAACGCCGAGAAGATGCCAGGCAGCCCTGGGGGCCCTGAGATTAGTCGGTCCTGGGTCTCCGGACACTGGCGCAACCAAGCCCACGGCCCTGGCCGAGCGCTCCGCCGCCCCGTCTACATCCACCCCTTCCTCAGGGGTCCCGACGATGCGCCGATCAAGTTGAGCACCACCGTACGCATGCTCAGCAGCCGTCAACCCAAACCCCAAGATCGTAAGTAGATGGCGATGTCGGCGGCGGCACGGTTGCGTCCGTCCCGCCGCCGGCATCGACGCCCGGTCGTCCAAGACGGCTCGTATCCAACTAATAGGCAGGAGAAGTTGAGTCATGCCCGAGGCCTTCGTAGCAGAGCCACCGTGCGCGGTGTGCGGACGACCGGCAGCACACATCGAACTCGTCGCGCCCGGTACCCGTCCCGCAGACTGGCCGCGCTGGGCACCAGTACAGCGCGACGCCTACAACGCCGCGCGACAGCGCGACGGAGGCCAGCAGTGGTGGCTGCTGTTCTCTGGGATCGAGGCAGGCAACGGACTCGGCCGACCGGTGGACCTGGCCCATGCGGATCGGATCGCCGTCGCCTTCACCCAGCCCTACCGGTACGCCGCCGTTACCGGCGCCGGCTTCTACGACGATGCCGGATTCTGCGGTCAATGCGACGCCCCGTTCTGCTATCACCACTGGAACGTCTCCAGCACCGGCTACGGAACCTGCCCTCAAGGCCACGGCAAGAGCCTCGATCCACACTGGTGGCCCGACGATCTCTAGAGCACTAGAATCCGTCGACCGACCTGGCTCGCGAAGACGATCGTGGGGACAGCACCCTACGACGTCGGCAACCGTACTGGCGCAGGCTGCTCGTAGCGGCACATCAGCCTGTCTGCGTGTGCTCGCCCTGGCACCCCGTCACCTCCGCCTTAGTGGGGAGAACGCGACGAGTTGCCAGTGGTCTCTGTGATGCGGGTGCGGCCTGGCGCCGCTGCCGGCTTCCTGGGCCGTAGAAACTTTACTGCTGGGTGGGCTTACCGGGGTTCGGGTTTTCGGTAACACTCCGGCGGAGCAGGAGGGCGAGGACCTTGCGGGCGTCGCGGCGGCGGGCGGGCGTGGGTGCGAGGAGCGCAACGAGGGCCGCGGTGGTGATGCTGGCGGTGTACAGCAGGCCGCCGCTGGCGATGCCGACAGCGGCGTCGTCGAGCAGGGCGGGAAGCGGGAGCATCGGAACCTCCTGGGCCGGGCGGGATGGGTCGTGTGGCTTCCCAGTTGGCATGACACGGCGATTTCCGGCGTAGCGTCATCCCGCTACGGTGCCTGAATGGGCTGGTCACTGATGTTTCCGGTGGTGTTCCGGTCCGGATGCACGCTCGGAGTCCGGAGGGCCAAGAGGTGAGTGAGGAGCCGATCACCACGGCTTTCAAGGAGCAGCTGAAGTCGTTGTACGAGGCGGCGGGCCGTCCGGACCTTGCGACTCTGGTACGCCAAGGCGCAGCGCAAGAACCGGCGGTCGAGCTCAAGGACGCAACGTTGAGCAACTGGCTACGGGGCGACTCGGTGCCGGCCAAGCCCAAAGAGCGCGAGTTCCGGTTCCTGGTGGCGTTCCTGCTAGCGCGGACGGGCGTCAAAGACAAGGCACTGTCTGATCAGGTCCAGCAGTGGTGGCATGCAGCCCGACGGGCCGGCCGCCGCCGCACCAGCGGCGGGCGCCCCCAATCGGCCGCGCCCGCCGCGACCCCGGATCGCCCGCAGATGGTGCCGTCCCTGCCGGCGGCCCTTATCGGTCGGCCCGGCCCAGTTGGCGAACTGCTGGCCGCGGTCACCGCCCCGACTCGGCGCGAGCCCGATGTCACCGTGGTTCGTGGCACCGGCGGCTTCGGTAAGACGACGCTCGCCGCTCAAGCCGGCCACAGCCAGGCGGTCGCCGCGCAGTACCCCGGCGGCGTGCTGTGGATCGAGCTCGGCGAGGACGTACGCGGCCACGACCTGGCCGCGCGGATTAACGACCTGAGCGAACGCTTGACTGGCACGCGGCCGGACGCCACCGACCCGCAGCAAGCCGGCTTCCGCCTCGGCGACGCGCTCGCCGCGCGCCGCATTCGCACGCTCCTGATCGTTGACGACGTGTGGTCCGACGACCAGATCCGGCCCTTCCTGTTGGGTGGCCCGAACTGCCACCGACTGGCTACCACTCGCTGGGAACTACCGGCGCTGGCAACGGCTCCCGCCATACAGCTGGATGTCATGACTGATGACGAGGCTGCCGCAATGCTCGCCGCTCACCAGCCCGAGCCACTGCCGAATTCCGTCCTGCCGCGGCTGCTGCGCGCAACCGGCCGATGGCCGCTGCTGCTCGCCATCACCAACCGGACCATCGCACGCTTCACCACGACGGAACGTCCACTCGCCGAAGCCGCCGAGTTGGTCGCCATACAGCTCGAGAGCGCCGGCCCGGCCGGCTTGGACAACCCGTGGAGGATCACCACCCGCCAACGCCACGAGATGGTTGGAGCCTGCCTCGATGCGAGCCTTCACGCTTTGCCGGCGCGCTCCCGCGACCGTTACGTGGAACTCGGCATCTTCCCGGAGGGTGCCGACATTCCCTACGCCGTGCTGCGTCGCCTGTGGTCCGAGACTGGCGGCCTGACGGCATTCCAGACCGAGCAGCTGGGGCAGGCTCTCGTCGGGGCGTCGCTCGCCACTGCGGCGCAGCATGAGCCCGGCCTCCGGCTGCACGACGTTCTGCGTACGTACGTGCGCGACTCCGCCGGGCCCGACCACGCCATCAGCGCCAACGCTGCGCTGGTCGCTGCCGCCGCTGGGGTCCTGGGTGAGGCCGGGGCGTGGTGGACGCTGCCCGACGGCGAGCGGTACCTGTGGCGGCACCTGATCGACCACCTCACCGCCGCGGGACTCGTCGAGGAGCGCGATGACCTAGTCACTGACCTGCGCTGGACAGCGGCGCGAATCCGCCGCGACGGCCCGGCCTATGCCGAAGCCGACCTCGTGAACACCCGCCGGGCCGGAGCGGCGGCGCTCGTTGAAGCGCTACGGCACAATGCCGATCTCTTGGCGCACGTCACGCCGGCGTCGTCCCTCGACGATATTCTCGCAAGCAGGCTCGACGGCACGCCCGAGCTTCAGCCAAGGGTGGACGCGTTCGTCCGCACCTTGACCAACCGGCCTCGGCTGTCCAATCGCTGGCGACCGCCCGACCAGCCCGATCGTTCTCTCCGCCGGGCCATCCATACTGGACACGAACGGGGCGTGAGGCACATGCGCATCGCCCCAGACGGCGAGTGGCTCGCCACGTCGGGATCGGACGATCGCGGACGGCACCCTGATCGCACCTTACGGATCTGGGATCCTGCAACTGGATCGCTGAATCACGAGATCGATGCAGGCCACCCCAACGGAATCGGACGGCTGCTCATTGCCGAGGACGGGCGTTCGATTCTCACCGTCGGTCACACTGAAGGGATCAGCACTCCTACCGTCGATCCTGTAGTGCGGATCTGGGATCCGGCGACCGGCCGGCTGCGCCTCGAAGTCGAGACGGACCATCCGTTGGGGGTAGGCACTGTCGATCTCTCTCCCGACGGGACATGGTTCGCGACGACTGGGCGCACCGGGCACCGTCCCGACCCGTTCCTCCGGATCTGGGATGCGACCACAGGTACCAGACGCCACCGCCTGCAGGGCGATGGCTATTCCGGTGCCGCGCATCTGCGCATCGGACCCCTCGGTGACCTACTGGTGACCTCGGGTGGGTTTGGCTCGGCGGATCACCATGACTCAGTGGTGCGTGTCTGGGACCTGGCCTCCGGGGACCTGCGGCTGGAGATCGGCCTCGGCCTGGGCGGCGCCCGCGAAATGCTCCTCGCGCCGGACACCACATGGCTGGCGACGACTTCTCACGCCACGAGGGACGATCGTCACAAGGTGGTGCGGATTTGGGACCTGGCAACCGGCACGGAACGGAGCCGACTGCAGACGGAACACCCCCGAGGCGTCGGCCAACTTCACACCGGCCACGACGGCACATGGCTCGCCACCGCCGACGCCATCGAGAGATTCAACTACGGCGTCGGCGATTCCGCTGTGCAGGTCTGGGACCTTGCCAGTGGCACCCAGCGACTCCGGCTGGAAACTGGCCATCAGCTCGGTCTGGGAAAGTTACGTACTGCACCCGACGGGACCTGGCTGGTTACCGCCGGTAACCGCCACCATCGTGAGGGCGACCCCGTGGTGCGGATCTGGGATCTAGCGACCGGGGAGCTTCGGAGGCGACTCGACACCGACCATCTCGACGGGGTCGGAGAGTTGCTCATCGCTAACGATGGCACGTGGCTCGCCACCGCCGGCCAGCCGGAGGGCGTCGGAAGCAGACGTGCCGATCCAGTCATGCAGATCTGGGACACCGCCACCGGCGAACGGCGCCATCGGATCGACACCTCTCATCCGGAAGGAGTGTCGCGCCTGCACATGTCCTCGAGTAGCGACTGGCTGGCGACCACCGGCGGTAATGGCTACGGCGGCGATCCCGTCGTGCGGGTCTGGAATCCCGCCGGTCGCGCCAAGCTGGTTGAGGAGGAGGATGGGCCACGCGGAGGCGGATTGCGGCAGCTCCGCGCCTCCCCCGACGGGACCTATCTGGCCACCGCCGGGAAGGTTTTCGACTCTGATCCGATGTTGTGCATCTGGGACACGCACTCAGGGATGAAACGCCACTACATCGACACCGGACATGCCGGGGGCGTGCGGGACCTGCACGTCGCGCCCGACAGTACCTGGCTGGCCACCACAGGCGAGAGCGAGTCGTACTACGGTCGCAAGTATGACCCGACGGTACGGATCTGGGATCCGATTACCGGCGTGCAACGGCAGCAGTTCGACACCGGGGACCGGGGAGTGGGGCAAGTACACATCGCTCCACACGGCGACTGGATGATCACGACCGAGGAAGCGCGCGGAGAAGCGGACCAGACCGCTCGGGTCTGGGACACGGTGAGCGGACGGCCGTTGCACGAGCTTGAGACGGGCAATTCAAGGGGAGGACTGTGCCTCGCCCCCGACGGCACCTGGTTCATTTCAGTCCCCTACGGCACCGAGGCCCCGGCGCGGATCTGGAGTACCACCGATTGGACGCTGCGTTGGCAGGGCGAACTCGGCCATCCGCTCGGCGTCGGCCGCGTGAAGATTGCACCGGATAGCAGTTTTCTGGTCACCCTGGGCAGCCGTGGTGACGGCGGCATGTGGCGCGACGACCGCATGGTGCGGGTTCGATATCTAGCATCGGGCGCGGAGCATTGGATTGAAACCGGCCACTGGCGCGGCGTTCGCGACGTCGGCATCGCTCCTGACGCGAGCTGGATGGCGACCCTCGGCGTCGGCGACAGCAACGGCGACGGCGTGGTACAGATCTGGGATCCTGCCACCGGAGCCGAACTTGGCCGGTTCACCACCGATCATCGGCCCGGGGTCGGCGAAATGCGAATCGCGTCGGACGGAACCTGGCTGGCCACGATTGGTCGCTACGACCGAATCAACAACTACCGCGACCCGGTCGTCGAGGTCTGGGATCCCGCCACCGGCGAGCGGATTGACCAGGTTGACACCTGCATTGCCGGCGGTCTTCGGCAGTTGCTCATCGGCCCTGACAGCACCTGGCTCGCCGTCGTTGGCGACGACGCTGTGGCCGTGTGGTGCCGGGAGCGGTCGACGCAAGCCGCAATGCGGATCGGGTCGACAATTCGGGACTGCGCTGTCGCGCCGCGCGGGCGCGTCATCTTTGTCGTCAGCGCGGCGGGTCTTCACGGCTTCGACGTCCAAGCCTAAGGACCGCACGGGGACGGACCACCGCCGCCGTCGACCCTGGCCATCAACGACGTCATGCTGCTGCTCGGCGAGGAGGAGGGCCACTTCGGCGAGTCGTAGTGGGCGTGCAGTGACGGGGCGACTCTCATCGGCCGTGAGGTGCAGGATTTCCTGAGCGCGGCGGCGGCCTGGCCTGGCGCCCTGCCCGCGTAGGCTGCCCTCGGGACTGAGGCAGCCTGCTCAGGGTTACAGGGTGGTCGAGAAGGTGTGATGTGAGCGACGACTTGGAGAAGTTGGGTCCAACAGGCTTCCAGGACCTTGCGGCGAGCCTGGCGGTCGCTTCTTTCGGACCGGGTGTCCAGGTGATGGGCTCAGGCCGGGACGGTGGGCGGGACCTTTACCACCGCGGTCCGCTCATCTGGAAGCCGATGGAGAATCAGCCTGCCGAGGTGTGGGAGGGGTACACCGTCCTGCAGGTGAAGCATCGGGCGACCAGCTCGGCCAGCCACAAAGAGAATGCGGTCTGGCTGTGGGGGCAGGTCCGCGGCGAACTCGATGACTGGGCCAACCCCTACGGAGATCGCAATCCGGTTCCCGGTTTTCTGATCATCATCACGAACGTGATGCTTACGCCGTTTCCGCAGGTCGGCGGCCATGACTTTCTCAACGAGAACATCAAGCGCTATCTGGAGCGCCTTGCCGACAACAGTCGGGAGGTCGATCCCGAAGCCATAGAGGAGCGGATTGCGCGCTTGGCGCGGCTGAAGCGGATCAAGAAGGTGCGTATCTGGGACGGCAACCAGATCCAGGCCTTGCTCAGGGTGCACCCGGGTGTCCGCAATGCGTTTCCGGGGTTCCTCACCGCTGGCGACGTGTTCGCTGCGTTGGCACAGCTCACCGACAGCGTGCCGCCGAAGGACCTCGAAGAAGGGCTCCGGGAGCACGCCAAGACCACGCTCATGGGCGAGGGTTTCATCTACTTCGACGAGGCGGGCAGTGGTGACGGTCAGGGGATTCCCGTCCACGAGGTGGCCATCGACCTGCCCATCACCTTCGCCGCTGGCGCACGGCGGGCAAGCGTGGTGCAGTACGTGCTCGACCGCGCCGAACATGTGCTCGCTCCCGGCGTCACCACTCAGGAGGCGCCCCGGCACTTGATCGTCACCGGCGCGCCCGGCAACGGCAAGACGACGATTTCCAAGTTCCTCATCCAGGTGTTCCGAGCGGCCTTGCTCGAACACGCCGAGGACCTCAGCGACGGGCACCGCGACGTCATCAGGGGCACTGCGGTAGCACTGAAGCGCTTCGGCCGTGAGATGCCGAAGAACCGCCGATGGCCGATGCGCGTCGATCTGGCACTGTACGCCCAAGAAGGAGGACTCAGCGACGACTCGACTCTGCTTCGGTGGATCGCCCATAAGGTTTCGCGCCGCTCCGACATGGGAGAGGTGAAGCCGTGGGCGCTGAAGACCTGGATGCAGAAGTGGCCCTGGCTGCTCGTCCTAGACGGCTTGGACGAAGTCACCGAACCGGCCGTGCGCAAGCGCCTGATCGAGCGCGTCACCGAGTTCGTCAACACCGCTGAGGCCGACAACTGCGACGTGCTGGTTGTTCTCACCACTCGCTCGGTCGGCTACACCGAGAACATCGCACCCGCGCACTTCGAACGGATCGATCTCGACTTCCTCGAACTACCCGAGGCCGTCCGCTACGGCAAGCTCGCGACCAAGGTGCGCCTTCGCACGGACCTCGACCGCATCGAACGAGTGCTCACACGCCTGTACAAGGCCGCGGAGGACGAGGCGCTACAACATCTGCTGAGGACCCCGCTGCAAGTCCTGATCCTGACCATCATTATCGATGGCGCCGGCCAGCTGGCCCCCGACCGCTACAGCCTCTTCCGGGGCTACTACGACACCGTCTTCAGGCGAGAACGTGACAAGCCCGGTGGGTTGCACAGGATGCTGCAGGAGTTCGGCCAGCAGATCCAGCAACTACACGAGCGGGTTGGCTTTGAGCTGCAGGTGCGCGCCGAGACGGGCGACCGCTCCTACGCCAGCCTCACGGCAGCCGAGCTGCGGCAGATCGCGTGGCAGGTCCTCGACGAAGCCGGGTTCAAACCGTCAGGAAAAGACGCCCCCCTGCTCGACAAGATCTTCGATGCCGCCACCAAACGGCTGGTCCTGATCGCGCCCCGCGGCACCGAGGGCTACGGCTTCGATGTCCGCTCCCTGCAAGAGCTCATGGCAGCCATGCACCTGACCACAGGGCTGCTCGACGACGTCCTTCAACGCCTCCGCTCCTCGGCCGCCAGCCCGTACTGGCGGAACACCTGGCTGTTCGCAGCAGGCCAGCTCTTCTCCACTCCTCAGCCGCATCAGCACGACGCCCTGATCTGTCTCGTCGAGACCATCGACGACAAGGACGCCGACTACCGCCTCGGCCGGGCCGTACCGATCGGTCCGCGGCTTGCGCTGGACATCATCGACGACGGCATGGCCCGCTCCTACCCCAGGTGGCGCGACCGGCTCGTCGCACACGGCTTGAAGGTTCTGACAGAGCCCAACCCGACAGATCTCTCCCCGATCACCAAATGTCTGGTGCGCTTCGCCAGCACCGGCGACGACCAGCGCGCGGCAGTGGCAGAGGGACTGCGGGCCTCGCTGGCAGGGACATCCACGACGCGAGAGACCGCAGCGGCACTTCAACAGCTGGTTCCGGCGATCGTCGACGAGATCCGCGCGCACAGCAGCGTGCGCGGCCTCGCTGGTGTCAGGAGGCACCCGGACGCGGCGCTCCAGCCCGACCCGGCGAGGGGTTGGGAAGACTTCGAAGTCGAAATCCTCACCAATCCATGTACCGGCGAAGAAGCGGACCTATTGCACGACGCCGCCGCCGCGCTTCGCCACATCGCCGCGAACGGCGGCCGGCCGGAGGACGCTGCCGCCATTCAGCGAGCGCTGGAGGTAGAGCCAGTGGCGGCAGGACTTGCAGCGGCTGTGGTGCACGTGATCGGCCATGAGCGGCTGCTTGTCGAGAACCTTCGAGATGGCGTTGTGCCAGCCGTGCATCGTCGTCTTATTGGTGAACAGTTGCGCTCGATGTCGGTCGGAGGATCTTAGCCAGCGGCGCTCGGGAGAGGGCTGCTGTCCAGGGCAGCCCGGTCGCGAACGCGATCGCCGTCCAGCACGGCGCGCTGTGGCATACGGCCACCGCCAGATCTGAAGTTGTATCCGGGCAGCAGACAGGCGATCATGCGATAGCCGCACCTCGTCTACGCGGCGAGGTGGATGGTGGCCGCCTAGCTCACGGCGAGCTTGTCGAAGCGGCTGGACACAGCTCGGTTGCGGTTGAGGCGGTCGATACCGCACTCGACGGCGTGACGTTGCTGATAGAGGTGCGAGTCGAGGGCTGGTGGACATCCGCTCTTGGATCGTTTGGCCGCGCCTACTCTCGCAGCTAGTCGCCTCCATGCGAGGAGCTTGATGAGGCGGGGTGCCGCCTTGTTGCTCGCGCCACCGGCCTGCGGTGTCGGCGCACAGGAGGCGGTCGACCATTCTGGTTGCGTCATCGTGTGAGTCGTAGGTCCAGCGCAGCACCCGTCCGCTTTCGGTGTCAGCGGCGCGCGCGACGACCTGAACCGCCCCGGATCTTGTAGGGACCTCCCCGCTTGGGAAGGATCGAGAGATGGCATGAACGAAGCCGTATCCGCGGAGTTGCGGAGCGGGCGGTGCGAATGGTCGCCTAGGTACGGCCGGACTACGAGTCTGACTGGGCGGCGATCACCGCGGTGGCGGCCCGGCTGACAATCGGCACGGCCGAGACATTGCGGAAGCGGGTCCGGCAGGCGCCGGTCGATGACGGCCAGCGGCCCAGGTCACGTCAGAGGAGTCGGCGGAGCTGAAGCGGTTGCGGCGGGAGAACGCCGAGCTGCGTCGGGCGAATGAGGTCTTGACGGCCGCGTCGGCTTTCTTCGCGGCCGAGCTCGACCGGCCTACGACACGCTCGTGAAATTCGTTGCAACGCGAGTTCGACCCATGCGGCGGCTTTGGTTGCCTACGCCAGTCGACGAAGCGTAGGCCGACCGGTGCCACGATCATGTTGGTCAGGTTGAGGTCAGAGTGGATGAGAGTCTCACCGCCCATCGTGGGGTGTGCGAACCCGAGTCGGGCTGCTGGGGTGAACCACGCCTCGCCGGGCGCTGGCGTCTTTTGAAGTGCCGTCAGTGTGGCGAGGAGCAGGTCGAGGTCGGTGCTGCCAGGTGAAAAGGTCGGGGTGGGGACCGGGCAGATGCTCGGTCCCCACCAGCCGTCGGATTGGAACTGCCACAGGACTGCGGGCGCGTACCGGTCGACGGCCCGGGTACCGCCGGTTCGTAGCGCAGCGACCGGACGCTCAACTCGCCGGAGGCCGCCTTGACGAAGATCTGTCCGGCTGGTCCGGTGACTGTCGAGGCGATCTCAGCGTGGTCGCCACTGGAAGCCGGGGTGACGTCCAGGGTTCCGCCGATCCGTTCGGCGATCGCTGCCGTGACGCTCTCCGGCAGAGCGGTCCAGTCCTTACGCATCGGTTGTCTTCCCTGCTACTTGCTCAGCTGAAACGGGATCGGCAGACAGCAGGATTCAGCCTCGCCACCCGAAGTCCGGTGTCCACCCGGTAGGCGGTCTCATCTCTCGTTCTCGCGGGTGGCGGATGGGTCATGGTCGCAGAATCGGATGGCTGGTTTGGTCCTCGGTGGTGGTCGTCCTGGTTGGCTGGATGTCGCCGTGGAGAGGGTTGCGGCGCATGGAACAGATGACCGGGCCGTCGGGCAATTGAATTACCGATCCGGGGGTGTAGCCGTGCCGGACGTGCAGGCTCTCGGCGTCGGGGGTGGTGCTCGTCCAGGACAGTAGGTTCACCTGGTCGAGTCGGCTGCGATGGTGGCTGAGCAGGGACGTGCCGTGTCCTGACCGGCTGGCGGTGGGCGACACGGCGAGGAACGCGAGGTGGTAGTGGGGCTCATTGGGTCGATCTGTGGCGAGTAGCCGATCGAGGAGGTCGAAGCGATCGCTGTGGGCGCCTGCGGCGTCGCCGAGGCGGGTGGGGTAGTTCGCTGGTGGCGGGATGGGCCGGTATCGGTGGAAGCCGACGGTGACGGCGGTGGCGTCGTCGGTGAGGTGAATGTCGCCGTAGAACAGGGCGTGCTCGACCCAGATGCCGAGGACGTCGGTGAGGATTCGACGTCGTGGGCCCGGGTCGGGGATCAGCCAGGTTGCGAGAGGGCTGGGATCGAGGGCGTCGGCGATGAGTGCGGCGACGTGGTCTTTGTCCGCCCAGCGGGCGGCGCGGATACGCGGGACAGTGTCCATGGCGGGGGTTCCTTAGAAGGCTCTTGGTTGCGGGGTCAGGAGCTGCTGCTGCTGTTTGCGCGGCTGTGGACGAGGAACAGTTGGTAGTCGTCGACCAGGGGGCCAATTCGGTCGCTGCCGGGCGGTGGTGCGAGTGCTGCTCTTTCGTAGGCGAGTAGTTCGCCGGTGGCGGGGTTGAGGATCAGCAGGAAGCGGATGTCGTTAGAGGTGGCGCTGACGCCGATGCCGGTTCGGCCTGCCCTGTCGGTGACCGGGCCGTGGTAGGTGATGCCGGGGGTGTCGCGCAGGACGGTGAGGATCGCGGTGCGGGCGGCTTGGTTGGGGGTGCTCCAGCCGAGCAGGCTGACGAGGCCGCGAATGACGGCGGTGGGTCCGAGGAACCGCGGCTGGCGCGACCGGTTGGCATTGATGTGCGCGGTGAGCGCTGCCGGGTCGGCGGCGATCGACCGATGGGTCCGCCCAGCTCGCCGGGTTTGTAGGTGCTGTCGTCGGTGGGCTGCTGACCGGTGGGGTAGCGGCTGCGGATGGCGCGTCCGGAGGCGCCGTCGGCACGCCAACGTTGCTCTTCGAACAGCACGATCCGCGTGGTGGTGCTGTTGCCCGCGATCGTGGTGTCCGTAGCCCACTGCAGCAGGTGGACGTAGGCGAACCGGCCCGGGATCGCATCGGAGCCGGACGGCCCAACCGCGACCGTTTTCAGAGCCTGCCGCGAAGGGGTCGACGCCGGCAGACGCGTCGGCGATGGTTCGAGTGTCTGCTGGGCACGTGTCTTGAGCTGGGCTGCCGTCAGGGCGGCGGGCGACGGACACGGCTGCGCCACGGCTGGGAGAGACGCGGTGGCGCTGGAAGGTGAAGGTGCGGTTAAGGCCGGTACGACGGTGCCCGTCCAGATCGGAATGGCCGTGGCGGTAGCGAGCAGGCCGAGCGCGCAGACGGCGGCAGGGACCTTTACGGCTCGCCGGCGTACCGGGTGGGGCTTGTCGGTCGGAGGTCGCATGTGGGGCAGGTTGTTCACGGTGGGCTTTCTTGAGGTGAGGTGAATTGGGGCTAGCGGTAGGCGGCGGTGGCGAGGTCACCGACGGCGGCGTCCACGGCGGCGGTGATGTCGCGTACTGACTGGTAGTGCTGCCCGGCGATGGCTTTCAATCGGGCGGTCAGGGCTGGGGTGTCGTCATCGAGGTAGAGGTGGTGGGTGAGGCCGAGGTTGGCGACGAGGCCGGCGAGGGCGGCGGTGTGGTTGTTGGGTTGTTCGTGGCCGGCGGCGAGGTAGCGCAGGCGGGAGCGGGCGATGACGGCCCATTTGCTGTCGGTGGGCAGGTAGGTGTCGGCGCGGATGAGGCCGCCGAGGCGCCGTCGGGTGTGGTGGCGCAGGATGCCGCCGGCGACCAGGCCGGCGCGGGTGCGGTCGTAGAGGTCGTCGGAGAACCCGCGCAGCCACCCGCGCAGGGGCGGGTGGGTGTGGCGGATGGTGGCGGTCGCGGCGTCGGCGATCAGGTCCCCGACCGGCCGGTCGATGTGCGGGTGTATCCGTTGGTGGGTGGCCGGGCGGGTGTGGTCGTTCGGGTCGAGGGTCACCCGCCCGGCCAGGTACAGGTCGATCAGGACCGCGCCCGCGAGCCCGAGGGCGAGGGTTTGCCGGTGCACGTGGGAGTGTCCGGTGTCGTCGTCGTGGCCGAGGAGGAACAGCTCATCGCGCAGCGGCAGGCGCGGGATCGACGCGGTCATCGTCCGGGCTCCTACCGCAGCCCAGCGGTGAGCCGCCGCAGCCGCTCGTGTGCCCCGCCGTATGCGGTACCCGGGGCGGGGAGCAGGGTTTTGTCGATGGCGGCGAGGACGGTGTAGTTGGGGTCGCACACGTTGCCGATCGGCGCCCGCCCCGCCTGGGACACGAGTTGGTAGGCGTCCAGGGTTTCCAGGCCGGTCAGGGCGCTGGCCCACCTGACGAGGTCGTGTTGGGCGATGCGGTAGGCGTCCTCCAATGGACGGGCGCACCCGATGGTCAGGATGTCCTGGTCAGTCTCCAACCGCGGCCACCGTGTGGTGACGCCTTTGATGACGTCGATGGCGAGGGTGGTGGTCGTGGCGATCTCCACGCCGACGCCGCAGGCCTCGCCCTCACCCTGGCGGGCGTGCCCGTCGCCGAGGGCCAGCATCGCCCCGTGAACGTTCACGCCGAGGTAGAGGGTGGTGCCGGCGCGCAGGTGCGGGGTGTCGAGGTTCCCGCCGTGCGTGTCGGGCACGAGCGTGGATCGGGCCTCGAACCCGCCGGGGGCGACACCGATCGTGCCGATCATCGGGTCCAGCGGCAGGTCAACGCTGTGGTCGCTGCGCGTGGCCTGAAACCGCACGGTGCCGGCCTGCCGGTCGATGCCGTACACCCACACCCGCTCCTCCAACGCCGGCTGCAGGGTAGCGGTGTGGGAGGTGGACGTCAGTGCCCCGAAGTGCGGGAACGTCGAGGACACACCCCACTCCCGGGCCGGGGTGATGGCGGCGAGGTGGACGGCGAGGGTGTCGCCGGGCTCGGCGTCCTCGACGAAGAACGGCCCGGACACCGGATTGAGGTACGGCATGCGGCACACCTGCGACGGCAGGTCCGCCGGACCCCGAACGAGACCACCGAAGCAGTCCTCCGTCACGACGGTGAACACGTCCCCGCCACGCACGTGCGCGACCGGCATCCGACCGCCGAAGGTGTACGCCAACTCGTCTCGGGCGGGCCGGTAAGTGAACGTGTCCATGCCGGTCACACCCGCTCCACGTGACGCGCCTGCGGCTGCGCGGGCGCCAACCCCGACAGGGCAGGGCGGCGGCCGGACAGGTACAAGCCAGCCAGGACGATGACGCCGAGAGCGAGCCAGGCCAGGCCGAGGCGCTGGGCGGCGATGTTGGCGTTGACCACCACCCACACCAAGATGGCGAAGCCGACGGCGGGCATGACCAGGTGCGCCCACCAGTTACCGCTGCGCTCCCGGATGAGGTGATGCACCACGACCGAGACGTGCAGGACCAGGAACGCGACCATCGCCCCAAAGTTGATCAGAGACGACAGCAGGCTGATCCCATCCGCACGAGTCGCCATGTACAGGCCCAGTACCAGGGACACCGCACCGGTGAGCAGCGTCGCGTTGATCGGCACGTTGCGCCGGATCGACACCTTCGCCAGGAACGCCGGCAACTGCCGGTCACGGGCCATCGCGTACAGCAGCCGAGACGTCGCGACCTGCGCGACCATCGAGTTCGGCAACCCCCACGCGATCGCCGTCGCGACCGCGCACAGCGGCGCCAGCCAACCCCCGCCAGCCACGGCAGCGGCGTCGTAGAACGCGGTCCCGTTCGGGTCACCCTCGGCGAGAAGCCCGCCCGGGTCAGGGACGAGCATCGCCGCCAGCCACGTCTGTGCGACGAACAACGCCCCCGCCAGGATCAGGACGGCGGCCATCGCCCGGCCGATCTGTCGGGAGCCGCCCTTGGTCTCCTCGGCCAACATTGAGATGCCGTCGAAACCGAGGAAGGACAGCACCGCGATCGACACCGCACCCCCCGCCACCGACCAGGTGAAGGTGTCGGAGTTGTAGAACGCCTCCCAACTGAACCGGCCCCTACCCGAGGCGAGGGCCCAGCCGGCGACGGCCAGGAACACCGCCAGGATGATCAGCTCGCCGATCAGCATCACCCGCGTGACGGCCGCGGTCATGCGGATCCCGACCGAGTTGACGATCGTGTTGACTGCGACGAACCCGAGGAGCCACAACCACACCGGCACCGACGGGACCGTCGCGTGCATCGCCACCGACGCCACCAGATACAACAAGCCCGGTACGAGCACGTAGTCCAGGAGGATCACCCAGCCGGCGAGGAACCCGACCGGCGGGCTGATGCCGCGCCCTGCGTAGTTGTAGACGCTGCCGGACATCGGGAATGCCTTCACCATCTGCGCATAGGAGAACGCCGTGAATACCAACGCCACCACACCGATCGCATACGCCAAGGCGACCATCCCGCCGGAGCCGACGTACACACTGCCGAAGATCGCCATCGGGGCGATCGGCACCATGTACACCAAGCCGTACGCCACCAGATCCCGGAAGCGCAGCCTTCGGGCCAACTCCTGGTGGTACCCGTAACGCGCTAAGCCCTCTTGCAACTGCACTGCAGCCCTTCCGATCCGATTGAGTCTTGATTGGGCGGGGACATCTTTACCGGCCAGGCCTGTGGGCCTTTCCGCTTCGAAAGGGTCGCTCGGATTGAATAGCCGGGTCGATACCGGAAATGCGGACAGGGGAGTTGTCCGCATGAAGAGGGCGATGACACGGCGACCCGGCCTGCGCCCGGTTCGGCATACGGTGTCCAGCGACTGGGGCGGAGGACTCCGGCGTAGAGTCGCCGATGTCCGAGGAGCACTCGTGCCGGTCCGGCGACGGGCGGGCTACGCAGAGTTGTTCGAGGAGGGGCCCGTGAACGTGGCGGAGTCTGTCGCTGCTGTCTCGCTGGGCGATGCCGTCGGCGCGTCCGTCAGCTACGACCAGCTGCGCGTCTCAGACGGCGCGCTTTATTGGTTAGAAACTCGCCCGGACGCAGGTGGGGTCACGACATTGACGTGTTGGCGGGGCGGCGAGGGCGTACGCGATGCCAGCCCTGCGGGGTTTAACGTGACTAACAGTGTCCACGCGTACGGTGGCGGATCTTTCGCGGTCGCCGAGGGATGGCTGTGGTGCGCTGGCGAAGGTGGCCTGTACGAGGGTCGTCACGGCGGTGAGCTCGACCTGGTCAGCCAGGCTTCCTTGGGAGATCTGACACTCGGCGACGGCGAGTTGCTGGCAGTGCGAGAGTCGGACCACGGCGACGAGCTGATCGGGATTTCGCTAACGGGCACACGACAGCGGAGAACCCTCGTCGCGAGCGGAGGTTTCCTCAGCGCACCACGGCCAGGTCCCAGCTCCCTGGCCTGGTCTGCTTGGAGCGAGCGCGACATGCCTTGGGACGCCTGCGAGGTATGGGTGGCGTCCTACTCGCCGCACGGGCACATCGAGTCACCGGTGAAGGTCGCCGGCGGTGCCGACGAGTCGGCGATCGAGCCTCGGTGGGGACCCGATGGCGCGTTGTACTTCATGTCAGACCGCAGCGGTTGGTGGAATCTGTTCCGCTGGGATGGAGACAAGGTCGAGGCGGTGGCATCCATTATCGGTGAGTGCGCCGCAGAGCCGTGGGAGCTGGGTTACGCGTCATACGACTTCCTTGAAGACGGTCGAATCGTCGTGGCAGTACAGGACGGGCCGCGACACCGACTCGTTCTCATCGATTCTTCCGGCGCTGTCCGTTCTGTGGAGCTGCCGTACACGTCGATCAAGCCCTACCTGGCTGCGCTGGGGACGGCGGTGGCGCTGATCGGGTCGTCACCGACGGTGGCACCTCAGATCGCTCTCGTTCACCTGGGCGATAACGACCCGCAGGTGGAGGTGCTTGCCAAGTCGGAACATGCCGGGCTTGCCAGGGTTAAGGTGTCGACGCCGACGGAGCTGCGGGTCCGCGTCACAGACGGTCGTGAGGTGCTGGCGCTGGTGTATCCACCGGCGGGCTCGCCGGCGTCATGGCGGGCTCCCGTGATCGTTCGGGCGCACCCAGGGCCAACCGCGTCCTGCCTGTTGCGCCTGGACTGGCAGGCACAGTTTTTCACCAGTCGCGGATTCACTGTTGTTGATGTGGACTACCTCGGCAGCACGGGGTACGGCCGGGCCTTCCGGGAAGCCCTGTATGGCCGGTGGGGCTTGGACGACGTTGACGACTGTGCAGCAGTGGCGAACCACCTCTTAGCAGCAGGGCAAGCCACGCCAGGGCAGGTTTTCATCCGCGGTGCCAGCGCTGGCGGATACACGGCGCTGCAGGCGGTGGCACAGCACGGCCCCTTCGCCGCTGCTACCGCCATTTCAGCGATCGTGGATCCTGACCGATGGACGAAGACGGTACCTCGGTTCCAGCGTGCGCACGCCTTGAGGCTTCGCGGCGGTGCCGGGCGAGTCGAGGCCGCCGCTGTCCGGCGACCCGTGTTGTTCATCCACGGCACCGCCGATGAAGTGGCAGTGATGGGGGATGTATGCGAGCTAGCCGATCATCTGGCGGCCCGAGGCGTTCCCCATGAGCTGCTGCTTCTTTCTGACGTCGGCCATTACGTGGCGACGTCCACGGGCGCCGGTGCCGCTTTGGAGGCGGAGTTGGCTCATTACCGTGCTGCGGTGGCGGCTGCGGCGACCAGTTGAGGGGTCACACTGCCGCATGAGGCAGCTGATCCCGCACATACTCGCCGAACTCACGTACCTCGAGCTCGCACCGGTAGGGCTCAAGGTCCGCTTGGACCTCGACGACGCGCTGCAAGCAGCGGTGCGAAGCGGTCTTCGCCGTGTGATCTACCGCCTGTCGAGCGGCAGCGCAGGCTTCGTCGATGCGCCCGGCGGCGGCCAACGACGAGGCCAGTAGCGCGGTGTCGATGGCAAGACGACGAACATGCGTGGGGCTCAGCGCGGCGAGAGCGTCCCGCAGGTGCCGTTGGGTTTCCTGGGGTCTGCCCAGGTCATGGAAGCAGTGCGCGATTTCATCAGCCAGGTAGGCCGACGTGAAGTAGCGGATCCACGTCGGCTCGTCCTCAGGTCGGCTGCGGGCCAGCTGCCTTTCCGCGATAGCGAGGTGGTTGAGGCACTCGCCCTGTTGTCCGAGTCGGGCGTGCGACCGCGCGACCACGGCGTGCAGCCCTGCGCGCACTGCGGGCGTCGCCCGCGTCTGGCCCCCGTGCACTGCTGCGAGCGCCATCCGCAGAGCTGGCGCGGGATGACCGCAGTGCAGGGCGAGGTGGCCGATGTTCACGGCGAGCAGATAACTGCCGTAAAGGCGGTCGTCCGCAGCCTCCGTCAGCCGCAGGGCGCGTAGGTAGCGGCGCTGCGCGAGACCGTGGGCGCCGGTATCAACCGCCTGATAGCCGCACAACTCAAAGAAACCCGCTGCCAGCGTGTTGAGGCGCCGCCCAATCGCCGCCGAGCCGGGCGTCTTTGCAAGCAGACGGTTCAACTCATCTTCTATGAAGCGCTGCACCTGGGCATGCACCCGACCAGCACCATGTGTGTGGTCCAGTTGCCTGAACATCGCCAGGGCGGTCTCAGCGGAGAAAAGGTCCTCTTCGCAAACCTGATCTCGAGAGCCAAGCCGTTCGGCCATCGACAGAAGAGGGCTGGCTGTGGTGTTTAACCAGTCCAGAGCGGCACGATCAAGGACCCCGGGTTGGAACGGAACCCGCACGAGCATGCCAGGCGTCCCTGATGGTTGCTCCGAGTAGGTGGGCAACATGTTGGCTACACCAAGGTGGCCGGTGGGTGGCTCGCGCACGTTGTTGCGGCTCGCTTCAAGCAGCGGCAGCAGCCGCATCAAGGACCCGCTGGCTTCTAACGCCTTATCGCAGGCCTCAACGAACTCCCGGGAGGGAAACCGATCCGCTGTCTCGACCCGGCGAACCAGATCAGCGCTAAATCGGATCATTGCACCCAAGCGTGCCTGAGACAGACCGGCCCGCTCACGCAGTTGGCGAAGTTCGGCACCGAAGAAGTGGCGCTCGGACAGGGATGGCTGGAGATCCCGGGGGGCCTGACCCATGCACTGCCTCCTCGGGTCGTCGCTCCAAATCAGACGGCGGCCAGCAGCGCGGACACCGCCAAACTAGGGTCACGCACCCTTCGGTGCGATGCAACCAAGCATGCCTAGGAGAGGTTCATTACCCACCCGCCTCGTGGATGCCTGGCATGCGGACATCGGATTCGTCCGCATGCCAGGCATTACCTCCGAGGGCCTCGAAGAGTGAATGTGAGAGCCAGGGAGCTGGCCACCCATCAGCTCCACACCCGGTGGCAAAGCGCCGGTCGATCGTTGGAAGCAGGAGCGCCGCCGGAGCTTTGGCGGTCTGTACCTACCGGAGGGAGCAGCCCATGAGCGTCAGCACCATAGACAGCGCGGCTTTGCGCCGTGCAATGGTCGATCAGTTGGCCGATGACCATGCGGCGAAGGGTCTGACGTTGCGGACTGAGGTGGAAGCCGCAATGCGGAAGGTGCCTCGCGAGCTGTTCACGCCCGGCCTTCCCCTGCAGGAGGCGTACGAGAACAGGGCGGTCATTACGAAGCGGCGCGGTGAGGAGAACATCAGCTCGGTATCGGCGCCGTTCCTCATCGCGGAGATGCTCGGCCAGGCGGCCGACGCGTTGGGCGGTCTCCGCGGCCGTCACGTGCTGGAGATCGGTAGCGGCGGCTACAACGCCTCGCTGCTGCGGGAACTCGTCGGCGCGGCCGGTTCCGTGACCACGGTGGACATCGACCCAGACGTGACGGACCGGGCAGTCGCATGTCTAAAGGCCGCAGGCTACGACGACGTCAAGGTCGTGTGCGCCGACGCCGAACATCCTGCGGAGCCTGGCCGCCGGTACGACCTCATCATCGTCACCGCAGGAGCGTGGGACATCCCGCCGGCATGGCGCGAGCAGCTCACCGACGACGGTGTCCTGGTGGTGCCGCTGCGCACGTTCGGGATGACGCGATCGTGGGCGCTGCGCCGTGCCGGTGTCGGCCTGGTCAGCGTGAGTGAGCGGCAGTGCGGGTTCGTGCCGGTGCAGGGCGACGGGGCGTACGACGTGCAGTACGTCGACGTTGCCGACGGCGTCCATCTACGCCTCGATGAGGGCCAGCAGATTCCCTCCCGGAGCCTCGACGGCCTACTCGAGACGCCCCGGCAGGAGGCATGGGCCGGAGTAAGCCTGCCGCCTCCCACCGTGCTGGCGGACTTGGACCTGTGGCTCGCGACCCGCATCGCCGCCGCAGGACAGGAGTTCGTGGTGCTGACCGCACAGGACGCCGCCATCTCGTCCGGCGTCGTCGCGCCGTCGTGGCGGTTCGGGACTCCTGCTGTCCTGCACGACGACGGCACGTTCGCCTACCGGTCGGAGCTGCGGTGGACCGGCGACGCGTTCGATTTGGGCGCGTATGCCCACGGCCCTGACACTTCCGCGGCGGCTGCGGCAGCGGGGCGATTGGTCGAGCACATGCGGGCTTGGGTGAGCGCCGGCTGTCCCGCGCCAGCGCTGTACGTCGTGCCCGCGCAGACCCCCGACGGCGACTTGCCGGCCGGGACGGCCGTGGACAAGCGGCACAGCCGCATCGTCCTGGCCTTCACCACTGAGGGAAGGGAGTCCTGATGGAGTTCGACGAGTACGAGGTCGGCCAGGAGCACGTGGAGGGCGAGCTCAACCTCCGGTTGGTCGACGCTGGCCCGGCGTTGAGCGCGTACGCGACTGCCACGGACGACGGCTGCGGCTCGGGCAACACCGGTTCGAACGCCTGCTCCGGCGGCGGTAAGTAACAGTGTCACCGCGCGGTGGGGTCCGACCTCACGAGGTCGGGCCCCACCCTCACATCCTTCTCCTTTGCCCCGCCGGTTCCGGGAGCGCGCGATGTTCCAAGCGACGGGTGCAGCCCTGATCAGGGCCGCGTCCTACCCCTCTGAACTCGAACTGCTGAAGTGGCCCGACCTGACCGTCGAGCAGCCAGACCAATGGCGGGAGTGGCTACAGCAGGCCTGGGCGCTACCAGGGTTCGCCGCTGCCGTTACCCACGCTGCGCCACAGCTGACCGACCAGATCGCCCGCGTACTCGCCGACGAAGCCGTGACCGGGCCGAGACTGCGCCGCGTGGTGGAGGCGACAGTCCGGTACCTCCTGAGGTGGACGACGCGCGCGACGCCGTTCGGTCGATTCGCCGGAGTCGCTCCCGTGCAGCTTGGGCCCCGCGCCGCGGTCCGCTGGGGTGCGGTGCATTGGGAGATGAGGTGCTCGGATGGCCGGTTCATCGCCGGGCACACAGCCCAGGCGGAACGGAACCTGCACGTGCTCCGCACGGTCAGGGTCGTCACGAACCCGATCGGTTATCCGCGTGGCAGTACGTGGGTGGTGCCCTGCGGCCACAGCGACGGTGACCGGATCAGCGACGTGGAAATCGACCTCACCGACCCGATACGACTGGCGGTGCAGCTCGCCAGCTCACCAATCGCGTTCGCCGACTTGACTGCCCGGATGGTCGAGCGGACCAACATGAACCTGCCAGACGGCGCCGAGCGGCTCCTTGCCGCACTCGTTGCCGCAGGCGTCCTCGTGTCCGAGCTCCGCCCACCGGTAACGGTGACCGACCCAGTCGCCTACCTCAGGCAGCACATCGGCCTGCCTGACCCCGGCGAGCGTGTCCAGGTTGACCTACGCGTCGACTGCTCCGTAACGCTGCCATCGGCCGTGGTCCGCGAGGCTTGCGAGGCCGCAGCAGTGCTCGTCAGCGTGGCACCGCGCCTACCGGGCTGGGCCGCCTACCACGCCGCGTTCATCGAACGCTGGGGACCAGGCGCGGCCGTACCGCTGCGTGACGTCCTACGCGTCCTGGGCTTCCCCGCCGGCTACCGCGGCTCGCCGCGCCGCGACCCGACGGGACTGACCGCCCGCGATGTCCTCCTCGCGGAACTCGCCCAGCGCGCGGCCCTGCAGGACTGCGTTGAGGTGGTGCTCGACGCCGAACTGATCGACCAGTTGCGCGGTGACGACGACCGGCCTCCGGTCCCGCACACCGAACTTCAGTTCACCCTTGCCGCAGCCACGCTCGGGGACCTCGACCGAGGCGACTTCACGCTCACGGTCGTCAGCGGCGCCCGCCACGCAGGCGCCGCAGCAGGCCGTTTTCTACACCTGCTCACCCCGTCGGAACTCGCGCTGTTCACGGACGTCTACACCCACCTGCCAACGGCCCTGCCAGGCGCGGACGCCGTGCAGATCTCCGGCCCTCCACTGGGCAGCCGGCTGGCCGCTCTCGCCCGAGCCCCCGAGCTGCTGCCCGTCCTGCCGGTCGGCGACTTCCACCCCGACCCGCGATGGACGCTCGCGGACCTGGCCGTCGCAGGCGATGGCCAGCGGCTCTGGCTCGTATCGCGCACGACAGGCCGACCGGTCGAACCCGTGCTGCTCAATTGCCTGCTTCTGCCGACGCTGCAGCAGCCGCTCATCCGGTTCCTGACGGAGATCCCCATCGCGTGGACGGCACCGTGCGTCCCGTTCGACTGGGGCCGCTGCCACAGCCTGCCGTTCCTGCCACGGATACGGCGGGGCCGTTCGATCCTGCACCCGGCCCGCTGGATCATCACCGCGGGAAAACTATCCGGGCGTGCGAGTTGGCACCAGTGGCGGGTGGCCTGGCAGCGGCACCGTGACCAGCACCGGCTACCAGCAGACGTACTCCTTGGCAGCGGTGACACACGGCTACGCCTCGACCTGGACGACACCGCCCACCTGGCGCTGCTACGCAGCCACCTCGACCGGCACAGACACGCCACACTCACCGAGGCGCCGGGACGGGCCGGCTGGATTGACGGCAGACCCGCCGAACTCCTACTCACCCTGACCCGCACCCCGCCGCACGACGACCTGCCTCCTCGACCGGCGCGGCCCGCCAGCACCGAGCAGCACCGCCCCGGCCAATCGCTCTGGCTGGACGCCCGCCTCACCGGCCGAACCGAGCACATCCTCGCCGACCTGTCGAAACGCCCCCAGGTGTTGCCGCCTGACTGGTGGTTCCTGCGCTACCCCGATCCAGAACCCCACCTGCGGCTGCGCATCCCACTACGCGACGCCAACCAGTTCACCACCGTTGCCCGCGACGTTGCCGCATGGGCTCAGCGGCTCGACGAGCAGGGCCTCCTGGCTGACTACAGCCTGGCCACCTACCGACCCGAGACACGCCACGGCACCGGGCCCACCCTCGCCGCAGCAGAAGCCGTGTTCGCCGCCGACTCCCGCGCCGTCCTCGCGAACCTGACCGGCGACCGGCACACCACCACAGCCAGCGGCATGATCACCATCGCCGACGGCTTCACCGGCGACGGCGCGCGCTGGATAACCGAACACGTCCCGCACCGCAGTGGCCCACGCCTGGATCCCACCCAGCTCAACCAGGCCCGCCGACCGCACCGAGACGACGACCTGGCAGCGGCGCTTACCACGGCGCTGACCGCCTACCGGGCACTCGTCGACCGAGACGGCCTCGACCCGGACCAAGTGCTGGCCGACCTGCTCCACCTGCACCACGCCCGCATGATCGGCGTCGACCTCGCATCCGAACGGCACTGTCTGCGCCTCGCCCGCGCCGCGGCCCACACCACCCTCATCCGCGGCACGCCATGACCGCAGGACAGTCACTCGCCGACGGGGCAGCTGGTATCGCCCTCTGGCACCTCGAAACCGGCAGGTGGAACGCGGCCTACGCCGCGCTCCAGCAGGCAACCGCCGACGGCGTCAGCGCCACCGACAACGCCAGCCTCTACCACGGCGTACCAGCGCTCGCATTCGTCCTCGCCGCGTCCGACCGGCCCGCGCTCACCTGGGCCCAAGCCGTCGCCGCAGCCGGGACCGCCACGGTGACCCGCCGCCGGCTGCACACCGCTCACCGCCGGATCGACCAACGCCAACAGCCCGCGTACGCCGAATATGACCTCATCCGAGGCCTCACCGGCCTCGGCGTCGTCCTGCGACGCATCGGCGACCTCCACCTCCTCCGCGAGGTACTGACCTACCTCGTACGACTCACCGAACCTATCGCCGAACTTCCCGGCTGGTGGTGCCCACACGGCCCCAACCGCACCGAGTCAGGACCAGCCGGAGGCCACAGCAACCACGGCATCGCCCACGGCATCACCGGGCCACTCGCACTCCTAGCGCTCACCCTCCGCGACGGCGTCACCGTCGACGGACAGACCCAGGCAATCAACCGCATCTGCCAATGGCTAGACACCTGGCAACGCCACACCACCAACGGCCCATGGTGGCCCCAAACCATCACCCTCGACGACCTCCGTCGCGGCGACCCGAGCCAACGCGGACCGCTCCGGCCGTCCTGGTGCTACGGCACCCCCGGCATCGCCCGCGCTCAGCAACTCACAGCGCTCGCCCTCGGCGACACCACACGTCAACGCCTCGCCGAGAGCGCGCTTACCGCCTGCCTGAACGACCCGACCCAGATCCGTCAACTCACCGACCGCAGCCTGTGCCACGGAACCGCCGGACTCCTCACAACAGCCCGCCGCATCGCCGCCGACACCCTCACACCCATACCCCTCGCGCCACTGCGGCGTCTCCACCAGCAGGAGCCAGGTGCGGCCAGCGAACCCGCAGGCTTCCTCGACGGGACATCCGGCGCCGCCCTGGCCGCGACCGGAACCACGAAGACCTCATGGGACGCCTGCCTACTGCTCTGCTAACCCGCCAACATCGACCGGACGGCACTCATGGAACAGAACTCCTGGAAGCAGGTCAACATCGCTTACCCCGGCCCAGACCCCAGGCAACGGGAAATGCAAGCCGTCGAACACCTCACCCGCCTGCTACCCGCTGCCGAAGCCGAGGGCCTCATCACCTCGTGGTGGTTCATCCGCAAAGGCCCATGGCGGATCCGCTACCTACCCGCCACGACCACCAACGATCCAGTGCACCTACTCCTCACCGACAGCGTGAACTGGTCCACCGACACCTACGAACCAGAAACCCATGCCTTCGGTGGATCCGCCAGCATGAACGCCGCCCACACCCTGTTCCACCACGACAGCCACCACCTCCTGGACTACCTCAGCGACAACCCCGACGACCGACGGGAACACGCACTCATCCTGTGCACCGCGCTCATGCGCGCCGCCGGCCTCGACATCAACGAGCAAGGCGACGTCTGGGCCAAGATCGCTGACCAGCGCCGTGCGTTGGAAAGCCCAGCACCCACCCAGGACCTTCGAGCGTGGACTGACCTCACCGCCGACGTCCGCCATCTGTTGCTCGGCTCACCTCGCGCAGGCGGCATCGTCAACGACTGGCGGAGCGCCTTCGAAGACGCCGGGAAGGCATTGCGCACCCTCCGTGAGTCGGGCAAGCTCACACGAGGAATCCGCGGAATCACCGCGCTGCACGTCATCTTTCATTTGAATCGCCTCGGAGTCCGCGCGAGCACCCAAGCCACCCTCGCCCGCGCCGCCAAAGGGGCAATCTTCGACGACTTCTCTACCTAACGCGAGGGGCCTGCTGGCAAACGCCCCTGCTCGCCGCGCTCGCGTGCGTGGTCCACCGCTGAAGGAACGCCATCGTCGGAGTGTTCGGTACCACGGAGCGCCGTGCTGGTTGGGGGTTGGGCGTGGACCCTTCCTGGACTATCTTGAGCACGGCGTGCCGCCCAAGCCGGGGCGTCAACGCCGGGCCTGATCGGAATGTCGCACAGGTTGAGATCATCCTTGGGGCGGCGTGCCGCTTGAGGACCAGGCCCAACGGCCCACCGCAGGTTTCGATCATCGCTCCTGTTCGGGCAAGCTTGGTGCCAGGTTACTGAAGACGTAACAGACAGGACTTTGCATGACGGCGGGGTACACCGGGGGGCTCGAACTTACCTGGACGAACAAGGACAAGGCGCTCCTATCTACGGGGGATGGCAAGTACGACTACACGTTTGTCGATCGCGCCGACTATCGCGTTTCAGAGGTTCGGCTTTTGCATGAGGTGGAGCGCGTCGAAGCGCAGCCCCGCGAGGATCGGCCTGGTGGGCTACCCGAGCCCACCACCGAAAACCTCCTCATTTCGGGTGACGCCATGCATGCTCTGGACATTCTGAACAAGGTCCCCGAGTACGCGGAGCGCTACCTTGGCAAGGTGAAGTTGGTGTACATCGATCCTCCGTTCAACACAGGGCAGGCGTTCACCAACTACGACGACAACATCGAGCATTCGATCTGGCTCACGATGCTTCGCGACCGGTTGAGGCAGATCAAACCGCTCCTGTCTGACGATGGATCGGTCTGGGTGCATCTTGACGACGCCGAGGTGCACCGCTGCCGCTCTGTACTGGACGAAGAACTCGGCGCTGAAAACTTCCTTGCAGAGGTCGTGTGGCAGAAGGCCACATCGCCGCGAAACGACACCACGGGCTTCTCGGCCTCGCATGACAGCCTGTTGGTGTACCGCAAGACAGATCGCTGGGCCCCGAACCGAATGAAGCGGCTCGCATCCTCGAATACATCCCGCTACCGCTCCCGAGATGGCGACCCGGTGCCTTGGCGCGACGGCGACGCAACGGCGGGCAAGGCTGCCACCAACCACCCGATGGTTTATGGCATCCAGCACCCGGTCACCGGCGGGCTAATGTACCCCACCCCCGGTCGATGCTGGGGGAAGGCGCAGTCTTGGTTCCTTGAGCAGATGAACGAGTACGCCAAGTATGAATTGCGCGAAATCGGTGACGAGGATCGCCGAGCCATCATTTGCGGCACCACCCCCGATAAAGTAAAGCAAGGTGTCCCGGCCATCATGCTTGCGGAGCCGTTGGAAGACGCAGCTAAAGCTGCACGCGCGAGGCACGAGGCGGGAAACTGGCCTGATTTGGTCTTTCTTGATCTCTACAAGGAACGCATCCAGCGTAAGAAGCACCTGGCGGACGAGGGGCGCGTCCCGGAAACACTATGGTTCGCATCGGACGTCGGTGGCTCGCTGCGCGGCAAGAACCAGGTGCGCGACTTGTTCCCGGACCTCCACGCCTTTGCCACCCCGAAGCCAGAGGAACTGCTTCAGCGGGTTATCCACATCGGCTCAAACCCCGGCGACATCGTGCTCGATTGTTACGGCGGCTCTGGAACGACCGCGGCGGTTGCACACAAGATGGGGCGCCGGTGGGTGACCGTCGAGCTACTCTCGGCCACGGTCGCTACCTACACGAAACCACGGCTAGCACGGGTAGTTAGAGGCGAGGAGCCAGGTGGGGTCACGACGTTGACCCAGCGTGTCGCAGACGCAGACCTACCGGCAGATATGACGCCAGACGAGGCGCAGGAATTCAACCGCCTCCTCACCAAGGTCGTGAAAGGTGTCGACCTCGATAGGGAAGCTGTCAAGGCACTTCGGGACGCCACAAAGACTAGGAACCAGACCGCAACCATCTGGCACGGTGGTGGCGGATTCTCGCACTACGAAATCGGCCCCTCGATGTTTGAGAGCATTGCCGACATCGTCGTTCTCGCTGAGTGGGCCACCCAAGGCGACCTCGCGCAGGCAATGTGCGCCCAGCTCGGCGTTCGTTATCGACCTGACGGGATCTTCGCCGGCAAGCGTGGTCGGGTGCGCTACGTAATCCTGGACGGCCTGGTAGGGCACGGCACGGTGGAGGCGATTCTTGACCAACTCCCCGAGAACGAAATCGTTGAAGTCTGGGCGACCCAAATCGACCTAGACGCCGAAGAGGCGCTCCGCAAGTCGCGGAAGGGATCACGGCTGACAAAGATCCCAGAGGCCGTGCTCGACACCTACCGGCGACGGGCTGCCAACACCTCTCCGTTTAACCGTCGCACTCAGGAACCGGAGGGAGCCGACTCGTGAGCGGCATTTACATCAACGACGACCTCCTCGCCGAGATTGCCCACCGACTCGAACTGCGCGAACCCAACCGGGCAGCGGTCGAGAGTGTCGCCGCGATGACTTCAATGCACTTTGATGTCGATGCGAAGGCCGCTCCCTTCGATTGCGTCGTCGACTCCGCCACGGGGGTCGGCAAGACCTATGTAATGGCCGGCCTTATCGAGTACTTTGCCGGGCTTGAGACACCCGCTCGCAACTTCCTGCTCCTCGCTCCGGGCCGCACGATCCGGGACAAGAGCATCAAGAACTTCAGCCCGGGCCACCGCAAGTCCCTGACTGGCTCGATGGAATCTGAGCCCTTCGTCATCACGGCCGACAACTTTCAAAGCCCGGCAACGCGCAAGGTGATGGAAGACAGCAGCCGGACAAAACTGTTTATCTTCACTGTCCAAGCCCTCACTTCGAAGACCGGTGAAGGGCGCGCCACTCATGAATACCAGGAGTGGCTCTCTGGCTCCCTATTCAACTGGCTCAGCAGCATCGACGACCTGGTCATCCTCGCGGACGAGCACCATTGCTACCGCGGCCCAGCGTTCTCGAAGACCATCACCGACCTGCGACCTGAGCTCGTCGTCGGCCTGACGGCAACCCCGGCGAAGGCGGATGAGAACCTCGTTATCTACCGCTACCCCTTGGCTCGCGCGATCAAAGACCAACTCGTCAAGACGCCCGTCCTCGTCGCACGCAAGGACGACCGGAACGACGACCACACCAAACTCCTCGACGGAGTTACCCTGCTCCGCTACAAGGAGCGCCTCGCCCACGCACGGTGCGACGAAGAAGGCATTCCGCGCATCAACCCAGTCATGCTTGTCATCGCGCAAGAAACCGCCGAAGCCGACCGTTACCAGGAGTTGTTTGACAGTGATTCGTTCGACAACGGTGCCTGGATCGGCCGCACGCTGCTCGTCCACTCGAACCTGAAGGGTGACGAGAAGGAAGAGGCCCTGGCCGCGCTGGAGGATGTAGAAGCCCCGCAGTCACCCGTGCGGATCATCATCAGCGTTGGCATGCTGAAGGAAGGCTGGGACGTCAAGAACGTCTACGTCATTGCCTCCATGCGCGCCAGCGTGTCCTCGGTGCTGACCGAGCAGACCCTCGGACGGGGTATGCGCCTCCCGTTTGGGGAGTACACCGGAGTCGAAATGCTCGACACTGTCGAGGTGCTCGCCCACGAGCGGTACGAGGCCCTGCTGGCCAAGCGGCAAGCGCTCAACGAGAAGTTCATTGACCACGCTGTACTCGCCGAGATCCGCCGCACCGCAGAGGGCAAGCTTGTCGCTCGCAGGAAAGTCCTGGACGAAGAGGCCAACGTCATCTCCCCAGGTGATACCGCTGCCGGCGACACAAGGCACGGCGCCGAGCAGGCCGGTGCGCCGACGTCCGGCTCATTCCCGGCCGAGCTTGCGCCTGCGGGTGGAATCGTCGACCTAGAGAACCTGCTCGGCAAGGCCAAGGACGCGGCAGAGGAGACCGAGTCCAAGGTACGGAAGCACTACCCGCTCCTGGACCGCGCGGAGATTGCTATTCCGTACACGCAGAAGGTCCCTTCCAATGCGGTGATCTCCCTCAATCAGATCCATGACGACGCCCCCTTCGCCGCGCTCGGCAAGGCACTCGCGACCGAGGCTGATACCGAATTGCGTCGGACACTGCTGCGGCCTGATGAAGGCGGCACGATCCGCGGCGTACAAGCCGAGGCGAGGGTAGAAGCCCTTGCCCTTGACATCCCCCTCGAAACCTCTCGTGGTGGTCTCGTGAAAGCCATCATGCGCGCCCCCAGCGTCCGCCCAGAAGCAGGAGAGGCGCGCGCGGCACAACGTCTCGCTGATCTGCTCATCGACGGTATGGGAAGTGGCGCCCAAAGATACCTGTCCGCGTTCTGGGAGCGCGCGGCCCGCAGGCTCACCAACCTGGTTACGGACCAACTGAGGAAAGTCGCCAACCAGGGCATTGTGTTCTCTGATGAGGTGAAGTTCCAGAGGTTGCAGAAAGAGCGCCAGACCACTAAGGAACACCTTGGCGGGCATTCCGAGCCGCACTCGAAGTCCGTTGCCTACAACGGTTGGACAAAGTGCCTCTACGAGTACGCCTGGTTCGATACTTCACCTGAGTACAAGGCCGCCCAAGCACTCGACGAGGCCCCCAGCGTCATCGTGTGGGCACGTCTCCACATCAAAGACTTGCCGATCACGTGGACGCAGGAGGGCCGGGAGTACAACCCCGACCTCGTCGCAATCGAGGAGATCGACGGTCAACGAACATGCTGGCTCGTTGAGACCAAGATGAACAAAGAAGCCCACGCCGAAGACGTCCGTGCCAAGGCGAAGGCCGCCAAGACCTGGGCCAACACGGTCAACAACAGCGGCAAGGTTGACGGCAAGTGGCACTACATCCTCCTGACCGAAGATGACGTCAACGATGCCGGACTTGACTGGAACCAGATGAAGGCCTTCGGCGCGCGGTAAGTAACGCCCAAACAACAAGCTCACAATGAGCCTGACTCCGCCTCAGATTTCATCAAAGCTGGGGAGTTCATCTCGCGGGGTAGCGGCGACAGCGACCCGTGCGGTCGGTCTGGCCACAAAACGCCGCAGCTGCGGCGCTGGCCGGTTGGTAGTCCGCGGTTGCTGCGACCCCGTTCGGTTCCCGCCCTTGCCCCGCCGAAGACCCATGCTAATGACTGACGACTGGCGACAAACGTTGATTAGTGGGCAGACGAGTTCGCGCAGTTCAGAAATCAATCGTGACGAATAGAGACAAGCCGGGGTGGTGATGGTCGCGGAGCGTAGGTTGTCAACTCTTATCAGCGTCGTGCGACCCTCTTTCAGGGAGACCTCGCGTGCAGGAGTGACCGTCTACCACGTCACTCGCGCAGGCTGGCATGGACGGGCCGCCTTCGGACTGCACCAAAAGTCCGATCCACAAGAAGAACATCGGACAGAACGCCCGACCGAGGCGATCAGCGGGGTGGGCTAGCCGTTACAACCATGGGCTACCCCGTCATCGGTGCGTCACGCCGGACTGGGTGCGTCCGACGCCGCCAGTATTCCGAGTATCTCCGCACAGTACGACGCGAAGAGGTCACGCTCCGCAGGGGTCACTACAGCAAGCATCCGGTTGTGAGCCATCGGGTTGCGGACCTTCGAGAGCAGCTGGAAACGGTCGCTCCAGTAGCGCTTGTCGTGGCCAAGCAACTTGCCGAAAACGTCCCAGTGTGCGGCCATCAACTCGTAGAGGTTCTGGGGGTAGGTGAAGTCGAGCAGCCGAGTGGACGCCCAGTCGCCGAAGGCGCGCTGCTCACGCTGCTGCATCTCGGCACATTTGTCCAGCATGTCAGCGAGCTTCGGCCGAGTACGCCGGACGCCCGGGACCCAGTCCGTGCCGTGCATGCCGACCAGCGTCGTCTCGACCACCTCGCGCAGGGCGTTCTCGGTCTCCAGCCAACTCTGCCAGAAGTCCGAGCGCCGCCCGACCAAGCGTAGGTAGTCGCCGAAATGATCGGAGAAAGAGCGGTACGAGTTGTCGGCGACGCGAATCAGGCCCTCGCGCAGCAGTCGCTCGGCGTCGTCCTGGGTGGCGGTGACCTGGGGTCCGTACAGGATCTCGAGCAGTGCCTGCATCCGCCCGTCGGAGCGCAGCAGGTCCTCCAGGTCGCGGTAGTAGCGGTGGAAGTCGGTGCGGGCCGCGACAGCGGCTGCCTCGATCCGGTCCGACGCGCTGCCTGACTGCGGCCCTCCGCAGAATCGGTCGAGCACGATGCTGGCGAGGTACGGATGGCCGCCAGTCAGCTCGACGAGGCGGCTGATCACCGCCGGCGTCTCCAGGTCTTGCGCTCTGCCCGGCTCGAGGCCGACGAGCTCGTGTAGCTCGGCCTCGTCGAAGCACAGCAGCTCGACGGTGCGGAAGATACCGGGAAAGGTGGACTCCACCGGATCCGCGCGGTTGACGATGTCGCGCAGCTCCCGGCGGGAGGTGGTGACCAGCCCGATCTTCCACTCGGGGTAGTAAGCCAGCTCTCGCAGACACTGGAACGCGCCGGGCTGAAAGACCTCCCGCGCCGCGTCGAACTCGTCGAGAATCAGCACCGGCTGCCAACCCTGTGCCTTGAGCGATTTGAGGAACTGCTGAAGGTCGCCCTGCAGCTCCACCCAGTCCCGGGTGTAGTCGACGACCCGTTCGTAGCGGCGACGTAGCGGCCCGTCGAGCTCGGCCGTCGGTTCGTCCTCCAGCAGCAGCCACAGGTCTTCGGCGAACTTTCGGAACAGCCGGCCGGCGTCCGGATGGATCCGGACGTTGATCCATACCGGGAGCAGCATCGGATGGTTTTGCTTGGTCTCCGGCCGCATGAAGGCGTGGTAGGCCAGGCTCGACTTGCCGATCCGCGGCGGCCCGACAATGGCAGTCGCGCCCGGCCCGGCCGGTGACAGCAGCACTCTATGCTGCACAACAGCCACCTTGTCGGCCCGGCCGACGTGCGCCGCGCCGAAGACGATGCCGCCGACCGCGGCGTAGGGGTTCTCGCTCGGTTCCATCACGCCCTCCGCGCCCAGAGCCATTCCGCAAACAAGCCCACCTTGATCCTGTAGCGCTCCTCGGACTCGTGTTCGATAACGTCGCGGCGCACCAGGTCCTCTAGCACTTGCGGCCCCTGCTGAATGTCGGCGGCGCGCCGTCCGTCGAGGTAGAGGGCGCGCCGGTGGCCGGTCAGGCAGCCTTTCAGCACGTCCATGGCCGACTCCGCGGAAAGTGCGCTCACCTCGGCGTCGCCGGGAGTCAGCAGGTTGTCGAACTGCTCGAGGGTCAGCGACTTGTCGCCGTGCACGAGCGCCTCGGCGACGTTGTCCACATCCGCCGGGCCGATCAGTGGCTGCCGCTCCGCATTCATCCGCTCGATCAGGCGGTTGCAGAACAGCTGAACGTAGTACGGGTTGCGGGCGGTCAGGTCGAGGATTCGGGCGACCGAGTCGCCCTTATACCGGCTGTCGCCGTCGGGTAGGGACACCGGCTCGATGATCAGCCGTTCAGCCTCCTTGCGATCCAGGTAGGAGAGCCGCTCCTGGCGGGCCACCTGGAACTCGTTGGGATAGGCGGCCAGGAACGTCGGCATCAGGTCGTTGCCGACGACCACGCTGCTGAACAGCTTGCGTTCCAGCATTGCCTTCCAGGACTTCATGAAGCCCCGCGGCAGTTCTCCCTGCTCGATCGCGGCGTAGAGCATGGTGAACTCGTCCAACAGCAGAATCAGGCGCCACTGCTCGTACGGCTTCGTGCGGCGCATCTGCTGGCGCAGACGGCTCATGTACTCGTCGAAGTGGATCTGCGGGGCGCCGCTGACGGCGAACTCGGCTAGCCGCGGCTCCGGTATGTCGAGCTGCGGGTAGCCCGCGTCGCAGAGATCCTCCAGCCGCGAATAGAAAGCCCGGGCAATTTTGTAGAGCAGCGTGGAATGGTTGAGCTGGGTAGCCAGGTCGAGCAGGCTGAGCCGGGCGGCGAGCATCGGCGGCCGCAGTCGTTTCTCCAGGTGGATGAGCACCGTCGACTTGCCTGCCCGCTTCTGGCCGTAGAAGACGACGCTCTTGGCCTCGCTGTGCTCCAACGCCTCGACCAGGCTGTCGAGTAGGGGCTCGCGGCCGTAGAACATATGCTCGTCCTCGACCGGCGCACCCTCGGAGAACGGGTTGAAGATCGTGTGGAACTCGGCCGACTCAAAGAGCCGCAAGGTCAGCGCCTCGGGATCAGTTACCACGCGCTCGCCCGAGCGCACGTCGAACTCCAGCACGTATTTAAGGGTGAGCACTTTGTCAGCGATTGCGCGTTCAGTGACGACCAGCGGGAGGTTACAACTCTCGCTCTGCGTGTCGCGTAGGGTGTGCGCGACCGGGATCGGCTCGCCCACCGGCTGGTAGTCCTCCGGGTTGTTCAGCACCCGCAGGGTGACGTTCCCCGCAGGGCTGCGACGCGCGGCGTTGGTCACCGACAGCTGCACCGAGATCGAAGAGGCGTTGGGCACATAGCTCGGCAGGATCAGGGCGACTACGAGCTCGGTGGGCTCGGCCGCCCGGCGTACGTCGGTGAAGTGCTTGCCGAGTGCCGTTTCCCAGTGCTTGAGTAGCGGCACCAGGTACTCGAGGCTGACCGGGGTCGGATAGGCCTTGATCTCGTCGGACAGCTTGTGCAACTCCGTGCGGTTCATCAGCTCCAGCCGCTCCTGCTCCAGATAGGACGACTGGTCGAGGTAGTTGCGCAAGCTGCTCAGGATGGTCGCCGCGCTCGTCAGCCGGGCGCGGTCGGTCTGCGTGGTCACGATCCGGCTCCGGATCCGCGCCAGCTCCTCCTCGTCCTCGTTTAGGGTGACGAGGGGGTCGGGGCGGTTCAGCAGCAGCAGCAGCGACTGGCGTTGCCCGTCGAAGTCCTGCCGATACGCGCGCAGCGCGTCCTGCCACGCCTCCGCGTACGCATGGTCGTTGGCGCCGGCACGTACCGGCTCGGCGAGGTAAAGGCAGATCTCCTCGAACAGAATGCCGCGCAGCTCCTTATGGGTGAAGGTGCGGTTGGATATCTCCCGGCTCGCCACCTCGGAATAGTTGGCGACCGAGAGTAGCCCAATCAGCACGGAGCGTCGTATGGCCTTGACCTCCAGGACCGAGGTCAGGGACTTCTCGAAGTGTGGCGGATCGTTCGAGGTCTGCTGCTTCGGGTGGTACGACAGGACGAACTGGCGGAGCTTCACGTCAGCCGTGGTGTCCCAGCCGTGGCAGAGGATGATCGCCTCGGCGTAGTACGCCCGGGTCACGTCGGCCGGTCGTCGCTCGGCCGCGCAGAGATCTCCCATCGCGGCGGCGAAAAAGCGCAGTGACTTGCGGAACCGGTCATCCTCGGTGAGCCCGAGCTCTTGCAGGATGCGGGCCGCCGAGAGGTTGTAAGCCGCTCGGTCCGCCGAGCGGTGCACGCCGAGCCGGTTGATGAGAGTCTCCAGCTCCGCGACGTCCTTCTCCGCCAGCCGGTTGCTCTGCACCTTCGCCGGATTGATCCCCTTGAAGTCGCAGTTCGTCAGGTTCAGCGCCAGCAGCGGGCTGACCAGCCGGGACTGGTCCGGCTTCCAGTCGCTGTCGGTGAGCAACTCGTCGAGCCGGTTGAACATGCCGGTCCGCTCGACCTTGTCCAGCTCGGCGACGATGTCCCGGAAATCGGCCCGGCCCGGATCGATGGTGAGCAGCCGGCTCGCTGCGTTCTTGGCCTTCGCGTAGTCGCGGGATTGCTGGTGTGCCCGGATTAGCCGTTTGAGCAACCCGATCTGGATGTTCTGCGGATGCCGCCGGGCCAGGGCGCGCTGCAGCACTTCGGCGCTCTCCGCCCATTGGCCGAGATCACCGAAGATCGTGCTCAAGATGTTCTGGTGCGGCAGGCTCTGACGCTCGGCGGCCGACGCGCTTTGCAGCAGCGACAGTGCCTCCTCACTGCGCTTGCGACCGTGCAGCAGCCAGGCCAGGCTTCGCACCGAACGCTCGGTGTTGTCCCGTGCCTCAATCGCGCGCCGGTACAGATCCTCGGCCCGGGCGTAGTTTTTCAATTTAGTCTCGGCGTGCTGCGCCTGGGCGTACAGCGAGGTGGCGGGCCGGGGTGGGGTCTTCGGCGGCGGCGGCAGGGGCCTGGGCGCCGGGACCGCGACGGGCCGCCGCTTGCGGGCGATCTCGGCAGCCTGGGCGGAATCGCCGTGCGGGAACTGGCGTTGCACGGCCTGTGTGAGCAAGGCGCTGTCGAGGACTTGGCCGGCCGTGGCCATCGGCCGGCTCGGCTGCGGCGCCGGGGCGGGTGGGACCGACGGCGGACGGGGAGTGGGGTGCCCCGCCGGCGCGGCGTCGGACACCGGAGGGCTGAGCGCGGCCAGCACGCGTTCGAGGTCATTGGGTGCCGTCGCACTCCCGGTCACCAGCGCGTCCACGGCGGGCGCCTGCTCCGCCCGCAGCCTGAAGATCAAGTAGAGGCCCGCATGGATGGCCGTCTGCCGTCCGGCGTCGCCGAGAGCTCGCAGGGGGTCTACGGCGACAGCTGGATCGCCATGCTCGATCACGAGGTCGAGGAACAGCCGCAGCATCCGGTCGGCGACGTTGTCTGGCGGCTCCTCGGCCAGCGCCTGCGCGAGTACGTCGAGTGCCCGAGCCGTCCGTTCGGTCCGCACGTAGAGCACTGCGAGGTCCCAGGCATATGCGCCGCCGAGGTAGACCGCCTGCTCCAGCCACTGCTCGGCCTGGACGGCCACGACGGGTGACGCCGTCCCGTCGCCCAGCAGCAGCAGGGCGGCCGCATGTAGCGCGGGTGGATATTCCCATTCGTCCGCCAGTTCGGTCAGCACCCGGATCGTCTGGCTGATCCGTTGAGGGTCCTGGATCTTCAGTGTGTGAGCATGCTGATTGGCCGCCCGCGTCATTTCCCGGTCAACCGCGGTCGCCTGGGAATCGCTCAAGATCAGTTCTGGATCGCGGCGCAGAATGAGTGGGGAAAAGCGGGGCGGTGCCGTCGGCGGAATGAACTGTTTGGCCAGCTCATGCCAGGCGGGGGAGAATGTGAATGCGAGCGTAGCGGCGGCCGCCGGAGGTGCGGGAGGCGCGGTGGGTACCGACGTGCCGGTGCTACCACGCTCCACATACTCGATGGCGCTGGCCAGCAATAACGTCGGCCCATTGGGGGTCAGCAGAACCAGGCTCTCGCCATCTATGGCCGCCAAGGTCCCCTCGGTCGAACGACCGCCGGTCAAGTGCACGATCAAGGCGGAGTGAACCGGATGCCAGCGCCGAACGAGATTGAGGTCCACGGTGGTGAGTGTAGTCCTTCACGATCGGCGCGGTACGCACAGCAGCTCAGAGTAACGCATTGTTCGGCCACTTCGGACAGGCCTATCGGTGGTCCCCTGTTAGGGCTATTGAATTATCGCCGATCGGGCCGAGCTGCCCGGACGGCTCGACACTCGCCCCGATGACACCATAGTGACCCTTATGGACGCTGCTGGTCGGGATGGTTCGCCCGATCTGGCTTGCCGACGAGGCGATGTAACGAAGCGGCCGACGGCGAAAGCTGCCGCCGGGCGGCGTTGACGAACTCAAGGCGCCGCAACTCAACCTCATCGCGCAACTGACACCAACCGACCTCGTCGACGTTCTCCCGGATGCCAGTGCCGATGCTCCAGAAGGCCGCGTCCAGCTTGAGGGCCGCTTCCACGATGCTCGGCGGCCCCACCAACTGCACCCGAGCGAGAGCTGCGTTCCATCCCGCCCAGTCAACGCGCTCAAGCTCCTTGGACCGCCAACGCACGAGCCCCATGTAGGTCGTGGCCTGCTCCTGTAACAGGGCCGCGGAGGTGTCGGTTAGCACCGAGCGGGACCAAGCTCGGCTCTGGCTGCGATTGCTCATTCAGCCGCCGACGGCCACACCCAGCAGCGTCACAAGAACGCCGGTAGCAGTGGATAACCCCATCTCCCAATTCATGGGCCCTCCGTCTCATTGCAGTGGCCACCACCGATGGTGTCAGCTACCTACAACGAGGCCGAGCGACGCTGAGGCCGTGACGACCGCGTGGTCGGCGCCGTCGGGTCTGGTGCGATCGCCGCTATGCCGTGCTCGCCGCTGGAGTAGCTGGTCCAGGCGCGCGGTGAATCGGCACCATGGCGAGCGGCCCGTGAAGCCGTGGCAACGGCGGTTGCAGGACGGTGTTCAGCTCGTGGGGGATAGCCGGCCTGTCTCGGAGCCGTGGACGTTCAGAAGCACGAGGACTTTTCCGTCGAACCCAGCTCGTCTGGCCGTCGTGACCCATTGTTCGATCGGCACGCTGTCGGCGCAGAACGCCAGCGTGGCTGCTCTTGCGGTGGTAAGCAGGGTGCCGCCGGCAGCGGTGATCCACCGACCGTTTTCGTCGTTGCAGCCGTCGGATCCGTGCCACTCGCCGTCGGCCGTGAACTCCAGGTAGGCCGCCTTGTGTCCGCTCTTGGGCGCCCAACGGCCTATCAACTGGCGCTGATCGGCGGGGACGAGCGTCGCCGGTAGTGCGACGGCCGGTGTCAGGGCCCGTCGCGCTTCGTCGGTGACCATCGGCGGCTCCAGCACGGAGTCGGCCTTGTCGGGCTCGGGGGTAGGTGTCGCCCCGGGGATCAGCCGGGCGACCGCTTGCCCTCGTCCGTCCAGGAGTACGGGCAATCCCGCCCCGTCGAACTGGTATGCGGTCACGCTCCGCAGCCACCCGGGTGTCTCTTGACTAGCCTTCTCGCAGCCCGGCGTGTTTTCGACGACGACCGTGGAAGCCGACCAGACGTCGGCGAGGAACACACCTTCATCGTTGGCCCGCCAGGATCCGCCCAGGGTGCCGCAGTGGCTTCCGATCAGGTGCAGTTCACTGGCTGCGAGGTGCAGGATTTTGCCCGCGCCGGTGTCGGCGACGTCCACGAGCGTCCAGGAGCCGATCAGCATCTCCGGCGCCATCGACACTGCGGCCCCCGTGGTGCCCATGGCCGGCGGCTTTGTGGCTGCTGCCTCCGGATGGCCCTGCCTCGCGCATGCGCTGAGCAGCACGCCCATCACTACCAACGTCGCGAGGCGGCCCTGACGCGCCTTTTGGCTTCTCATCCTGCGGTCTCCCGGCTCCTCCAGGCACCGTCGGGCCGGAGCTGGGCGGCACTCGGCGAACGACAGTTGCACTTCTTCTGTCAACGGCTGGTAGGAGCGTTGGATGCGCCCGGGATCTCGTCGGACCGCGACCCCCCACACAGGCTGCCCCTCGAATGACGGCCGTGCGGCACTGCCACAGTGTCTTAAAGACATGCCGCCCCCCAGAACGCTGATCTTCCGCGAATGGTGGGAGGCAAAGCCAGTCACCATCAAGTCGTCGGAGACGGCCAGAGGGGCTCAGGTTGACGCGGAAGCGGGCCTTTACCTCTAGGTCGGCACCGAGAACGCGGTCAGGCAGCGGCCCCGACTGGCCCGCACCGAAGGATGCCAAGGCCAGCACGCCGCTAGCGGCATCGAACAATCCGCGCGGTGACCTCGTCTAGCGTACGGCGGTGTTGAGCAGGACACCCGGCACGGACACTGGCTCCCGGTCCCTCGGCTACGGGATCGCCCCGTATATCGAGGGCAGGCGTTCGACGAATCGAACATTCGGCCTGGCCGCCCGCGACCGTCGCCGGGCTGATCTCGGCGGTCACCTGTCAGGTCATCGTGGCCGCCGCACAGCAGAGGGGGTCATCCGTCGTGCCGGCCGCCTTTCATCACCGCTCTCTTGGTTAGGGCGGGTGACCGCCCTGGCGCCGAGCAGGCAGGTTCCACCGTTTTAGGCGGGAGTTATGGCATCTACGCAAGCACGCTCCAAGGGGTAAGACATTCGGTATCGACATGCGTGAAGCGCCTTTTCTAATGGAAAGAATACGCAAGCGAGCTGTCAACCCGTCGATTGCGTGGAGGCGGCGCCTGAGTGAGCGAGGCGCTGAGGGCTCGCCGTGTCGCCTGTACCCACGGCTTGGGGTTTCGTAGAGTCCCACCAGCAGAACGAGACAGGGTGGGCGGGTGTGCCTCGGCTTCCCGGGCCCGCTACCGATACGCAGTAGGTGCAGGCTGGGAAGGCAGGTGCAGCACGGTGGTGCCGCCCGAGCTCCAGCACGGCAGGTGTCGGCTTCCCGACAAATTGCCGAGGCTGAAAGGTATTCGTGGCGTCGATCGTGACGAATTCTGGACTTAGTCGGTTACGTGTTCGGCAGTTGAAGCGTGTTGTTTCCGAGGGCGTGGAGGAAATTTCGCCAGGAATCGTTTGAGAACGAAAGAAGCGTGTGGGCGGCGGCCGAGTTGCACACCTCAACCGTCGTGGGGTAACGAGATACGTCGACGCAGTGGTCGTTCTGGCACCTGGAGCTTCGACGGGTCCAGATGGGGTGGGAGTTACGGTCTTCTTCCATTTTCCGATTCTCCTGGATTCGACGGTTTGTTATCGGCGGTTTTGACTAATGAAAGCGCGGTGCTGATGACGGATTATGCAGAAGTCGCCTCTCCGGGCGTGCCGAGCCGAGTCTCGGGCGCGAGGAGAGCTTTACTGACCGTCTTCGGTTATGTCGCGCTATGTAAGTACGGTAGCAGGGCCATGACCAGTTCGGCCATGAATGTCTGGCTCTTTCACCCGATTCGGCGTCCGAAGGGCTGGTCTGATAGCTTATTTCCCTCAGCGGCAAGCCGACAGCCTAAAGAGAATTGCTCTAGGCAAATTTCCTCATTCATTTTGCCTTTTGCAGTTGCCGACTGGAGGGCGTAGACGTGACGACGGGCGGGCAAGGGCCTACCACGAATCGAAGGCGCCTGCGCCTCGTGCTTCGCCAACTGCGCCTCGAGCGCGGGCTCTCGCTGGAGGGCGTACGCCAAGAGATGGACTGGTCGCTGTCAAAGGTGACACGGATCGAGAACGGGTCGGTCAGCATCTCCGTCAACGACCTGCGAGCCCTGCTCGACTTTTACCAGGTGCGCAACGCTGATCAAGTGCGCGACCTGCTCGATTTAGCAAGGTTGGCACGCCGGCGTCACTGGGCCGCAGAGTATCGAGACTTCGTATCACCGTCCTATATGGACTTTTTGGGCTACGAGGACGACTCGTGGCGCATCAGCCAATACCATCCCTTCCTTGTGCCGGGCTTGCTCCAGACGGAGCGTTACGCCCGGCTGGTGGTGACCACAGGACCGCAATACCGCGTCGACAATCTGGCGGCAGACGCTCGGGCGCAGTTGCGCATGGCACGTCAAAGTCGGGTCTTCGCCCAGTCGAGGCGATGTGAGGTGCGGATCGTCCTCGACGAACGTGCCCTCAAGTCCGTGGAGAACACCGACCTCATGCTCGAACAGATCGAACAGGTGCTGTCCCGACTGCCGGAGCTCGACCTCGTGGTGCTCCGCCGGGACACGGCCGCCAACTCCGTCCTTGTCGGCCCGTTCTCCTTACACGAGTTCGAGTCAGAGGTAGATCCAGACGTGGTCTACCTCGACAACCTGCCGGACGACGTCGCACTCGTCGAGGACCACGCGGTGGTCGCCGGCTATAAGAGCTCCTTCGAGGATCTGTACCGCCAGGCGGCGGCGGGCGACGACGCTCGGCGCCTACTCGAGACCATCGGTGCCTCTCTGCGGGAGCAGGCACCCGCCTAGCTTTCCCGAGAGTGCCGGGGATTGGGCACGTCAACCCGCGAACTGTCGATACCCGGGTCGCCCTGGTTGAGCCGCCTCCCGCCCAGCGCGGCGGATACGCGAACCTGCGTGACGAAGACGGGCTGGTGCGCCGCCACCCACTCGGCCATGACGGCCAGCAGTCCTACCAGACCAGCCACTTTCAGGTCATCGACTTGCGTGCCGGCAAACACCGCCACGGCCACGACGGCGCCCAGCGACCCACGCCGTCCGCGGGCGCCGACCGAGTAGGTGCACCACCCGGCCGAACCGGCTCCGTCCGTCTCGACGACGGTCACGACCTGTGCCGAAGGCGCGAGGTCCACAACCAGCTCGTGGCCCGTCGCTACTTCCTGTGAACGCACCATGAGTGCGCTCCTCCTATGTCTATAAGGGGTTAGCAAGGTGCGGTATGCACTTGCCGTCCGCAACTCCCAACCTGCCCTGGGCGATCGGACGTATGCAATTTACGCCGCCGGGACCGTGGAGAAGCCGCGACACGCGGAGTGTTGCCCCCGTTGCTGCCGGTGATCTTGCGGGGCACCCGAATCCCCCCTTGCCGGCATGCGAACGCGCAACTCACTCTCCCGCCCCCAGCCGCCGGTGCCCATCGGCCTGCTGGTAGCCCTCACTCACAGGCGAGCAGTTCGACCGATGCCGCTGTCGAACATGCGAGCACCTGCTGCCGGGAGGCACTGGTTCTGCTGCGTCTGGCCGGTGCTGGCGACGGCCGGCAGAAGACTTCCAGCCAAGTAGGAGCCGCACCCCCGCCGTCGTCTCGTAGTGTCGATGGCGGCTTTCGATGGGCTAGGTCTCGGTTCTGAGGCTTTCGTGGCCGGTTCGCCACCACTTCACAAGCGAGACCATTGATGGCCATGATGGTCAGGGACGGTTGCCATCCACCAACGTCGAGGAGGCCGCCATGCCGATATCCCAAGCCCCTGTCCACTTCCCGCGCGCCGTGCGCTACGTCGCCGCAGCCGTCCTCGCTGCCGCCGGTCTGGTCGGTGTCAACGCGCAGCCGGCAATGGCCACACCTCCAGGGATCCCGTCGAAGGCGAACGCGCAGTCGCAGCTCAACGCCCTGACCGTGGCAACCCAAGGCTCAACCAGCGGCTACTCCCGTGACCTGTTCCCGCACTGGATCACGATCAGCGGAAGCTGCAACACCCGCGAGCAGGTCCTCAAACGCGACGGCACCTCCGTCGTCGTCGACAGCGCCTGCGCCGCCACCTCCGGCCGCTGGTACAGCCCCTACGACGGCGCCACGTGGACGGCGGCCTCCGACGTCGACATCGACCACGTCGTCCCCCTCGCTGAGGCGTGGCGTTCCGGCGCGAACTCCTGGACGACGAGCCGCCGGCAGAGCTTCGCCAACGACCTCACCCGCCCACAGTTGATCGCGGTGACGGACAACGTCAACCAGTCCAAGGGCGACCAGGACCCCTCCACCTGGCAGCCGCCGCTGTCGTCGTACCGGTGCACCTACAGCAGGATGTGGATCACCGTTAAGTACAGCTGGGGCCTGACCCTGCAGTCCTCGGAGAAGTCCGCCTTGCAGAGCATGCTCAACACCTGCGCCTCCTGACCACGATCCCCGGCCTTGCGGTTCGCACCCCTCGGGGTCGCAGACCGCAAGCCGGGCCCTACGCCTGCTGAGGCGGCGGGCGGTCGGGCTGCTTGCGCCACTGGCCGCCCGCATCAGCGGCGAGAAGGCGCTTGACCATGGCGAGAGCCTCGTCCTCGGTGTCGAACTCCCACCGCAGCACCCGGCCGCTTTCGCTATCTCCGGCACGGGCGGTGACCTTCCACCTGACCTCCCGGGTCAACCACACATCCCGACGGCCCAGACGCCCCCAGATCCCGTTCCACCAGCGCCCCGCCACGTCCTCCACCAGCGCATCGTACAAACGTTCGAATTGCGGTCGGCGCGGGGTAGCCGGTTGACCCGGATCGGGCTGTGCCGACCGTTCTGTGGTCCGAAACGGCCGCACCCTTCGGCGTGCTGGCTACCCGCGCTGACGTCACTCGTCGTGGGGGAGCGGCCCGTCGTACTGGAAGGTTGGCGGGTCGTCCTCGCCGTCGCAACGAACATAGCGATACTGCGCGGGTGGGCTGGGGTGTTCGCGGGCGCCGAGATAGGCGCCGCTCTGCGGCAGGATGATGACCTGCGGAAGGAACCCGTCCTCGTCGACCTCGATTGGGGTGATGCGGCCGTCGGCCGGTCCGCCGAGCAGCCATGCCTCGACCGCGGGCATCAGCGATTCACCAGCAGCGCGGCTGCAGCCGTCAGCAGCGCCGCGACGGCCGCGATGAGAGCCGCCATCCCGCCGACGAGGCCAGTAAGACCGGCAAGGTCGACTGGTGCCATCTGCCAGTGCCTGTTTCGTGATCGGCTGCGTCCACCCAGAGTCATGGCTGTTCTCCCTCACCAGTCGATGGGACGTCGCGTCGCCCCTGCGGAGGTACTTCAGCAGGCGCAGTTCAGCCGCTCAACCCGCAGCGGCGCCATTTGTGGATAACTCATCGCCTGTGGATAACAGAATGATCATCACGATCTTCAGGGATCATCCGCCGGGTGCAGATCAGCGGGCTGGGGCGGCGTGGAACGCAGACGTCGAGGTACTCGAGTGGGTCTAGAGGATGCTCGCGTATCCGGACCACGATGTTGTTCCGGTACTGGTCCCAGCCGGCAGACATTGCTCGACTCTTCTCCCAGTCCGTCGCTTCTCGGGACAGGTGCCAATGAGCGCCGTCATATTCAACGATCAACGCGCTGGTGTCGGTCAGTGGGAACAGCATGTCGATGCGGCGCTGGCGGTTGCCGAGTTGCACCTGGAAGTCCTGGATTCCCGGACCGAGGACGTAGTCCAAGAGGGTGAAGATGTCGGCCTCAAGCTTGGACGTCGCCCGGTTACCGGTGAGGGCGCACACCCCGTCCTCGCACCTGGGGGTGTATCGACCGTTGGCTCCGGCGAACTTCGACCACCGCATGACGCGAGTAGGTAGCGGCGGCGTACGACATTCAGCGATCGAAAGGTCTGCAGGGGTGCGGACTCGCAGCCCAGGCCACTCATCCCAGCCCTTCCCGGTCCGGGCGGCCTCGATCACAGGTGGGCGCTGGACCGCGTCCCGTCGATCTCGTCTCCGCGCCAATAGGTAGGGGAGTTGCTGCAGAGCTGGCAGGCGAGAACCAGGGGCTGACCGGCGCGTCCGGGCGGCCTCTTACCGCAGCACAAGGGCAGGCTTTCCACCTCGGGCGCTTCTGCCTGCGCGACGCCCGGACCGTATCGCCGGTCGCAGGCACGTTCGGCTGTCTCGTCGCGGGGGGAGTCGCTTGCGGTTTCGGCCAACTCGATGGTCCCGCCCCGTTCGGTGGTGACCGTGGTGTGTGCGTCGGCGGGGATCCAGCTGACGCGGTCGCGGTGCCGGTAGGGCAGCCACGTCCCGTGCAGGATGCCCTCGAGTAGGTGGTCCAGGTGAGGGCGTGGACCGCAGGGGAATATGGCAGTTGTTGCGGCCTTCTGCCGGCTGTAGCTGTGTGGGTTGAGCGTTGGGTATAGGTGTAGGCGGCCGTACGGCATGACCTTGCGGGTGACCGGGCACCGGGTGGTGCCGGTCCAGAGGTCCGCCCAGCCGCACCGTTGCGTTTCGAACGTGATGGCGCCTGCGCCGATTTCCAGCCGGGTCTCGGATAGGTACATGCGGTGGTCGTCGAGGGCCGGTACGGACAGGTGTGGCACCGAGTGCAGGAACGCGATGTCGTCGGCGCCGCGGTCGGTGGTCCACACCACCCGGTCTCCGGCCTTGCGGAGCGCTCGTTGCCGGGCCTGGATGGTCCGAGGGGTTTCCTTGGAGTGCTGGACCTCCCCGGCCACCGTCAGGACCGGGCCGATGGCCAGGACGTCTGGTCGGCGGCGGGCGCGTGGCCGCCACACCTCGACCTTTACGGTGCCGCCGACGGATTCCCACGTGCGGGCCTTGCGCTCTTTGAGCGCCTTGTGGGTATCGGTCTCGGGCTGGTGTTCCGGGTGCGGGGAGCGGCCATCTTCGTGTCGGAACATTGGGCCGTGCCGCCCTTCGACGAAGGTCAGCCACACCGGTGCGCGGGGGAGTCCTCTTTGGGCCTGGTAGCGCATGCAGAGCAGGCAGAGTAGTTTTTCGCCGCTGATGCCGTGGGGGCGGTCGTTGGCGATCCGCTCGCGCAGATTGGGTTGGTCAGGATGGCCCCAGAGCGTGATTCGCGGCTGCAACTCGACCGCGGCCGGCACGTAGAACACGCCGTCGTTGTACGTGAGCGGGTCGAGGTGTGCCCAGACTGGTCGGTTCACGGGTCCCCCTGGCGGTGGTCCTGGCGTGCTGCCGGCGGAGTCTAGGAGTTACGTGCCGCCTACTGAGAGTATCGGCTCCCGTCAATCTTGAGAGCTAGGTGAGTGGATTTCGCTGAGGTTGTAGCCTGCGCACGGACTGGCCAGGCTGTTCCGGCCCGTGGATGGCGCTCGGCACAATGCCTTCGGGATCAGGGCCGCTTCGAGCGCCTGGGTGGCCAGCGCGAAACCTCGTCGGCGAGCATCGGCCGAGGGTCGCCCCGCTTTATGTCAGCCGAAATCAGCTCTTGTAGGACGTTCAGTGGCTGGTTGGCATGGTCACCATCCTGACCGGGGCCGGGCCTGCTCGCTCGGCGCAGCCGACAGAAGCAGCGCACCGCGTAAACCCTGACCGATGGCGATCTGCACGTACGCGGGGAGCAGGGCTTCTTGAGCTGGGCACTGGATATCAGGACTGCCGATTTTCCTCGCTCCGGCTCGGGCGACCGTCCTCCTTCGAGGTCGCCCCCGTTCTGCGGGCAGATCGGCGGTTGGAAACATGGGGACTGCTGCGGCAGGCGTGCTTAAACCTCGAACTTTCGACACCCGAGCAAGCTTTGACCTCGGTGGCGGCTCCTAGTGCGTGGGCGGCAGTGCCGTTCGTTACGGGTAACGGGAGGTGTGGCGGAACAGGCCAAGCCGGTCCAGTCCCACCAGGGTCAGCACAATTCCGGCCAGGAGCACCAGCCACTGCTCGACCAGCGGATACAACGGTACGGCCCACCCCTGCGTGAATGTCACGTTGTCCGTGCAGGAGACCGGGGCCGGTCCGGAGAACCACGGGTCGATTCGGCGACCGTCGATGTGCGGGCCTCGGCTGGGCCAGGACGGCACGTCGACGGTCCGCTCGTCGCCGCTCGTCGGGGTGATGGTGCAGGTGTGCGTGCCGCCGCGGACGGCGCTGGTGAGGTACACCGGACCGGTGCCGTCCCAGGTGTGGCCGGTGCCGGCAGCCCCGGTGCGGGCGTAACCCATGAGGGCCAAACACAGAGCGACGATCACACATCCGAGAGCAACGAGCCCTCGGCCCAACAGGCGGGTGGTCCGCTCCGACCGCGCTCTTACCGCCATGGGCCCTCCCTGTACGGATCGTCGCCGTCGTTCGTCCAACTCCAGTCCGAGCTGGAATGTGCGCTGTCGGACGCGGCCGCGGGTTCATCGGGGGTTGATGAGGTGTCGTCTGTCGCGACGGCACGGGCGGCGGTGGCCAGGGCGTCCAAGTCGAGTCGTTCCGCCTGGGTGCGGGCTTGGCGGAAGAAGTCCTGGTAGTCGCTGGCGGCGAGCAGATCCCGAGGATTGAGGCTGCCGTCGCGCAACTGCTGCCCGATCTCCCGGCCGACGGGGTCGACTCCGGAGATCAACGATTCGTAGACCATTTGCCGCCGTAAGGCCTCGTCGCGCACGACAGAACCGTACGGTGTGCGGTCGACGGCGGCGAGGACATCCGCTGGTCGGGAGTGCGGGGTGTCGTTCACGCGGATCATCCTTTCCTCAGGCGTGATCAGTGGGGCATCCCGTTGGGTGCTGGTGCGAGTACCGGCAGCTCCTGGGCGGTGGCCGCCATACCGAAGTTGCCGACGGCTGCGGTGAAGGCGCTGGTCAGCGAGTCAGCGCGGCCCACCAGGTCTAGTGCCTCCTTGAAGATGTCCCACATCTTGTAACCCTCGTACAACGCCGCCGCTCCGAACACGACGCCGCCGATGACGGTCTCCGACGTGGCGACGGCCGTGCTGGCGGTCACCGTGAAGATCATGGCGGCGTCGACGAGGTCAGACAGCAGCGATCCAAGGACCTTGCCGATCTCGAACATCGCCTCGGCCGTCCTGCGGTACTCGGCAGCGAGCGCGAGCAACGGTGCCCCGGCGGTGTCGAGCTTGCGTGCCGAGTCGACCAGATGCGCCTGAAAGGCGGTCGCGGCCTTGCCCTGCCAATGCTGCTCGGAGCTGAGGGCACCCCACCGCACGTTGTCTGCCATGCCCGCCAAGGCAGCGGCGAGGTTGCCAAACACGTCCGCACAGCCCCGCACCCCGGCCCAGTCACCGGCGACCGGCTTCAGCAGCGACTCGTACGGGTCGTAGGCGCGGTCACAAATGCCCAGCTTGGCGGCAAGCCAGGTGGCACCCCAGATCACGTCCCGGGCTACTGACGTGGGGCTGGCCATGTCCCACAGTTGCGGCTCGAACTGGAACGCGTCGTCCTTGTCGTAGTCAGGTACAGCGCGCAGGAGTTGCTGCGGGTCGGTCCGGTCGGCGAACGGCGCCGGTAAGGCGGTGTCCCGGTAGAAGCCCGCGTACTCGGAGCGGTCCAGCGCCCAGTCACGCCGGAAGGCCTGGTCCAATCGCTCAGCGGCCGCGGCGTCGGTCCGTTCGTAGTAGTCGAGCGACTGCCGCAACGTTGCGCCGGTGTCGGCCGCCGTGTACTTCGCGACGTCCTCGACAAGGTCTCGGATGGCCAGCATGGCGTTCTCGTGCTTGCCGCTGATCCGGTTGATGAAACCCGGCCCGTACTCCAAAACAGTGTTCGATTCGACGTAGGTCAACCCGGCGCGGGCGTCATCCCCGAGCCGGTCGAACAACGGTGGAAGGCCGCGTAACGCGGCCACATCGACTGCAAAACCCATGACACAGGCCCCCGTGTACGCCGACCGACGGCCCCCGCGACCGACATCGGCTCACACATCGTGCTACACCTGCCACCTTCTGTGGGGGCGGCGTTTGGAGGCGCGTGGCCCGCTCAGGCAGTGTGCTCGGCGACCAGATCCCCGTCGACATAGGCCCTGATCTGCTGCGGCCTGAAGCCGGCGAAGAGAAGCTTGCGCTCCTTCTCGATGAGCACCGAGTGACGTTCCTCCTGGCCGACCACAAACTCGTACCGCTTGACTAACTCGACCGACAGGACCCGCAGCTCCTGGCGGACAGGCTGGCCGTCTACCAGGATCGACAAGCCTCCCCAGAACTTGCTGAACGAGAACGTCACCTCGTGCCGCTCCTGGACACCGACGTCAAAGTTGAACTTCACTAGCCGAATTCTGCCGCACGGGTACAGGCGGTGGTAGCCGGCCGTGCGTCGTCCGGTACTGAGCGAAGGCCCGGAATACCCGGTGGAGCCGAATATGGCTCAGGCATGCCTCAATGTCGGAACAATCACCCGTGCGCGCGGGGACCCCGCCGTCGGCCGGCCCCTTCGGCAGCCAGCGGATCGACGAAAAATCAAGCGTTCGCGTGCTCGAGGCCGCGGCCACTGCTGGATCCGGTCAGTCGCCCGACGACACCAGGGGTTAGCCGGCCGGAAACTATTGTCGTTCTGCGAGGGCCTGGCCGGGTGGACGAGACTCCGCCGTTGTCGGACGAACGACGAGCCCATGATCACCTCTTGCATGCGATCTGCAGCCGCGCCTCACGGATGGACCTTGACCAAGGCTCGCCTTTCATACCAGTGAGTGACTATTTGGCTGGGGGGATCGGTTCAGGCCGTAACTCCTCAGCTGTGACATGCTGGCCGACTGGCCGGTCGATCCATCGTTCACCTTGGCCGGGCCGCCGGTATGTCGGCGTGTCGTCCTGCGATGTCCACAAGACGATGTCGATCAACTGAAGGTCTGGTAGGTCGTGGATCTCGGATACGGTTGGTGTCACGGCATCTCGCAGGGCCGCTATCTCGGCGCGGTGGATTCGAATCCAGATCGCCAAGGCCCGAACGACCTTGTCGATGCGCTCGCGGCGGCCCAGGTCGTGCTGGCGCGCCTTGTTCGAGAATCCCTCGCGGTTGAAGCCGAACACCTCCGCAACGTGTCCGTCGAGCACGGGAACCGCGTGGGGCCGATATAGGGCACCCATCTTGGTGATCTTGGGTCCCCAGACACCGTGGTACCCGAAGTGGCACAGGTTGACAACCGCGGCTACGCCGTCGTCGTCCATCGTGTGCAGGTCGGTGTCCTCCGGTACGGCGGCGACTCGGGCTGCGAAGTCGCGCCGGCGGTCACGGGAGAATCCGGCCACGTCTTCGATGTCCACTCGGCCGGCGAGCGCGTTGACGTAGAGCAGTGACCAGGTGGTGACCTGATCGAACAGGCCGGAGGTCTGGGTGCTGCGGGCGGCGAGATGGTAGGTGACCCATCCGCTGCGCGGCTCGGTGCAGAAGGCGAGCACTCGTCGGGCTGCATCCGTCACGGGCACCGGAGCCAGCACGTCACCGTCAAATCCTGCCGCTGCCGGGTCGATGACCATCTCGGAGAGGTCAGTAGTCACAGCGACACCGTACGGGCTGGTCTCCTAAAGATCGACGGACGGCCCTGCCGCGGCAAGTCGTTGAGAGGTAGATGCCGGTTAGCCAGTCGTCACTCCGGCCTGGAGGCGCGCCGGTCGGCTCCGCTCAGGGCAGGGTGAGCGCGTCATCCGGCAATATGGCGCTTCGCCGTGGCCCGGCGGCATACCGCGAGTTCGTGGCGGACCGCGACGTGGTGCCGCGAGAGCCTGAACCAGGCGACGCCTTCGGCCTGGGCCAAATCCGTCAGGCTTTGTCACGTAGGCCGAAGTCGAAGTGCCCGAATCGGGCTCCCTCACTGCTTGCCATTTCCAGGACGTTGGCGAGGGCTTCTCGTAGGTCAGCGGGTGTGGTGTCCGGGAACACGCCCGCGACGACGGGATCATCGATTAGCAGTCGACGAACCATCGGCTGGACACGATGCTCGTACAGGGCCGCGAAAGTGGTGTAGAAGTCGCGGGTGCCGTGCTTGCCGCCGTGTAGGAACGCGACGAGGCACCACAACAGGTCGGCCTGGCAGAGCGAGTCCAACAGGGTGTCGCCTCGTTGTGGTGTTTCGCCGACTACGAAAGCGTCGACTGGTGCGGCGACGTCGCGGCGCAGTGCCGGGACTCGGCTGATGATCTCGCGGGCTTGAGCGATCAGAATCCCGGGGATGGGCTGCCCGTCAGCGTTGGTGGGGACAGTGTTCCACCGAGAGTTCCATACGACCGCGTGTCGGAGCCAGGAAGCCCGCTCGTACGCGCCAGGCTCGGTGCCGACTGGTTGCAGCGTGAGGGGCCGGACTGCCCACCATGCCTCGACGCGCACGGCGAGCGCGATGGTCGCCAGTACGCGCGCCACGATGGTGAGTTGGATGGTGGCGGCGGCATCGTTACGGGGTTGATCCATGATCAGCCCATGGGTGTAGATCTGATGTAGTGCGCGGGTGAGTCGTTCGGCCAGGTTCCTGTCATCGAGGACGATGCCGTAGGCGAGCGCGGATACGGCCCGGTCCAGGAGATCTTGCAGCCGGCCCGGTCCGTCGTCGCTGGGGTCGTCGAGCAACGCACAGCCATCCCGAGCAATGTCGAAGCCGAGGAGCCGGATCGGTGCCTGATCCTGTCGGCGGGACAGCTCGATGACGGCGGTGTCGAAGTCGTCTTGGCCGAGTTGCCACGTTAGTGCGGTGGCTGGACCGAGCGCGGCCTCTAGGCCGCGGTACTGCTGCCGGACTGCTGCCACGATGTCGTCTACTCGGGCGCGTTCCTCGCGGCGAGCGGCTTCGACGTACGGGGTCAGAAGTGACGCGAGGTCAGCCGATCTCCAGCGGCGGGTGCTGGTTCCGTCGCGGACGTACACGTCGCCGGCCCGTAGGGCGGTCTTCTGGGTGCCGCCCGGCTCGGTGTAGGTGAAGTCCGACTTGACGATCGGAAACAGTCCGTCGGTTCGTCGTGCGAGGTAGATCAGCGCGATTGGAATTTTGTCGACCTCATGGACGGCGCTGCGCACGTCAATGCTGCCTTCGAGGTGCTTGGCGAGCATGTCGCGTAGCCGGCTGGAGTCGAAGTCCGCGGCGCGCAGGCCAGAGGCGACCGGGTGGCCTCGGTCGTCGACTCCGACGACGAGGTACCCGCCGTGTGGGCGGCTGAGCATGGCCGCGCAGTCCTTGACGAAGTCGAACCTTGACTTGCCGGCCGTCCCGAGGTCGTACTTGTGCTTGTAGTCCAGAGACGGCAACTCGGTCTGCAGCCCCAGCAGGTAGTGCAAGCGCTCATCGTCAACAGCGCCGTCGTTCGGCACGGAATCCATCAAGCGGAGTTCCTATCTTGATCTTCGATTTGCTTTGCGGTCTCGCAGGAAGAGGGCCCGCTCAGGGCTGCTGTCGTTGATTCGTTGCCTCGAAACCGTAGGTCGGGCTGGTGTTCCGGCTCAAACTGGTTATAGCGGAACGTCAACGTTACTCGAACGGGTGTCCGATTGGTCCCTTCATGTTCGGCACCACGGCGGGCCACTCATGATCGTCGCCTTCTGGACACTTCCACCACAGCTGGCTACCGCTGCCCGCCATTCAAGGTGGCCAGGTCCACGCCCAATTCCGATCCGGGTGCAGCAACGGCACCAGGTGCGAATGGGCATCCCGCAGCAGTGTCCCCGCGCAAAACGTTTCCCCCGCCCCACTGCGAGCGGGAACAGCGGTGGCTGGGTTGGGTCCCGTAGCCCATGGCTGGAAAGCTACGCGCGGGGTACGACAGTTCAGCTCGCGGTGAGGTTAGAGCTGACCAGAATCCACACTTGCAGCGGACGCGGACATCGAGGTAGGCCGTTTCGCTACTGCCGCGACAAGGTTGGGCGCCTCAAGATGAAGCAAGCCCTACCGAGACTCTCCGGTCGCTCAGGCAGGGGAAGACGGGTACGCCGTCGTACTCGTTTGATCCGTCGAACCGCAGCCCAGCCCAGCGTGGAGCCGTGCAGGTCGTCTATCGCGCTTCGCTGCACGACTACGACTGGGCCGAAGGTTGGATCGAGGAATTCGTCCGCTGCTCCGAGCGCGAGAAGGCGATCACCTTCTACGATCCAACCCGGTTGGCTCAGGAAGTGTAGAGCGGCCTGGCAGGGGTCGCTTATCGCTGTCTTGATTGACCGATTTGATTGAGTTCTGGTATGGTTGGTTTGGCACCTCGGGTGCCCCTGATCAATCCGGTCGGTTGCGGGTTCGAGTCCCGTCGTCTCCACGCCTGGGGGCGTAGTGCTCAACTGGTAGAGCCGCGGATCGTCTTACCGAGGCCGGAACGGCTCCCGCTCCGGCCTCGGCGTTTCAGGAGACTTGACCGGCCCCGCGACTGTACCGGTGCCGCGCGCAGTTCGTCGACGAGCCGGCGCATCGACTCCGCGTCGGCCCGGCCGGTCCCGGCCATCGCCCAGACTGCTCGCCGCTGCCCACGGGTTCGATTGCCAGGGCCAGCTCCTCCTCGGCCCGGGTCATCCGCTGCCGGCATAATGCGGCGAGTCCCTCCAACCGCTCGGCTTCAGACAAGTTCCTCGTCGAAGCCTTCGAGTTCGAGCGCCCGTCGCGCGAGCAACCGTCCGTCCTTCCCCAGGTTTGCATACATAGCGTTGTACGCCGTTCTCCAGCTTGAGTCGCTTCGGACGACCCGATACAGGACCTGGACGCCCCCAGCGATCTCGAAGGGCACATCGTCGGCGTAGAGGTGGTCGGCGGTGATCGGCATGATCAGGCAACCCCGAGGACACCCGGTGACGGGGCCTACCTGGTCCAGCGTGGGATCCAGCATGATTCCCTCCTGCGACGCGAAGAGAAAGAGGTGCCCGGCGCCGTTCCATAGCTCGGTGCTCGACGCCCGCCGAACCGCCCCGCCGGGCAGCAGCGGGATCACACCCTCCACCGCCTCACCCAGCATGCAGGCTCCAATCGGCCCCTGAACCGCGACCGCGACCGGTACGGGCTCGGCCTTGATGCCAAGCAGGCCGGCTGCGCGCTCAAGCACCGCCACCCTCTCGATGCACTGCGGCTTCCCACCGTTGTACTCGGCGAGGACCCGGCCGGCCCGCTTGAGAACAGCGGTCCGCTGCTCACGAGTGAGGGCGCGGATCCCGCGGGCCTTGGTGCTTTTCCGGGCCGCCTTTGCCATCGAGAGTCCTTCCGTCCGAGACCTGGATGCAGGGTGGTTCACGATAGCGGCCAGTGCTCGCCATCTCCTGGTAGAAGCGGGTGCATTCGTCGGCCAACTGCCCGCACGGGCCGCCGTCGACGCCGGCTCCCCGTCCAGATAACGGGAGCCGGCGCCGGACCCTGCCGAAGGCAGGGGTTTTGACAAGCAATGACAAGCCCTGAACGAGGCTCGACAAGAGGTTCTTCTGGGTTCAAGTCTCCTCGTTCCCACGCAGACCGCCTGGGCAACTTCTGGAAACCTTACTGAGCGCTTCCTCAAGATCCGCGTAGCGTCGTCGTCAAGCTTTCGACGAGATGCTGTTCGGCGATCGGGGTCATGTTGTTCAATGCGCTCGTTGAGAGTTCGATCCGTTTGCCGTCCGGCGCCGTAATCACCACCCGCGCGCGGCGTGGGCGGGCTCGGATCCACGACACGAGCACCCGGACGAACGGGGAAACCGACGCGGAAGCAAACGCGACCGCGATCGTGTCAGAGAGCGAGCCCATGGCGCCCGGGTCGAGTGCCGGCTCGGTGAGGCGCAGTGTGCCACGCAGCGCCGGCTCCTTCTCAATCCAGCTTGCAAGTGACCGAACCTCGCCAGAATCGCCGCCAAGCACCGTCAGCGCTACCTCCGTCTCCACGGGCGAAGTGCCGTACTGGGCCGGCTCACCCGGTGGCCACAACGCAGCAAGCTCAGCGAGAATGCTCCGGCATCGTGGATGCTCGGCGCCGAGGACAAGCTCGGAGACCTCCAGCGCCTGCTGGTATAGCTCCCGCGCCCCAGCCACATCGCCGAGCTCACGTCGCACTCCGGCCAGGTTGGTCATTGACACCAGGGTGCTCGGATGCTGTCGCCCGAGAAGGCGCCGCGACTCCGCCACCACCTGTTCGTACATGCGCCGGGCCACGGTGAGGTCGCCAGTGCTCCGGAAGATACCCGCGAGGTTGTGCATCGACGCCAACGTGTTTGGATGATCCGGCCCGTATAGCCGGGTGCGGACCGCGAGCGTCTGCTCGTAAAGACGCTGTGCGCCGTCGAGGTTGCCGAGGTCCTGCAGCACGCCGGCGAGGTTGTTCATTGAAGAAAGCGTCGTGGGATGTTCCGGGCCGAGCACCCGGCCTGCACGTTCGTAGGTTTCCCGGTGCAGGCGCTCGGCGGCCTCGAGATCGCCCTGGTTCTGCAGTACGACCGCGAGGTTATTCATCGAGGCGAGAGTCTGTCTGTGATCATCACCGAGGAGCCGCCGACGTCGGTTCAGCACCTCGCGGTAAATGTGCACCGCCTCCATGTTCAGCGAGCGCAGCTGCCCGTCGTCCTCGTCGATGAGCCGTCGAGGCGTTCGCTCGTACTTCGCCCGTAGTGCGTCGCCGAGGTTGGACATGGCCGTCAGATATTCCGGCTGATTGGGTCGGAGACGGCCCACTGCGGTCCGCAGCACCGCCATTGCCCGATCGACGTCCTCTTCGTGATCCGACTGGTTAAAGCGGAGCAGCAGTGCGGTGCCGAGGTTCGTCAATGCTGCGATGTCATGGTTGGTCTCCGTTAGCTGCTCGACGGCGGCGCCGAGCACCTGGATCGCCTGCTCTAGATCGTGGGCTTGGCCAGCAAGCTCGTAACGGCGAAGGTGGACAGCACCCAAATTTGTCAACGCTGGCAACCGCCGCCGGTCGCCCTCCGGTAGTCCGTCGACTGCGGCTCTCAACGCCCGAGCCGCCTCCTCGACGTCATCGGCGTGCCCGGCAAGCTCGTAACGACGCAGCAGCGCGGCGCCCAGATTCGTGAAGGCGGCGTTCCACTCCGGCGTGCCGGGTGGTAGGTGCACCAACGTGTTACGGAGCATGGTAACGATCTTGTCGAGGTCCTCGCCGCGCCCTGTACGGCTGAAGTCATCCCACGCTTGCTGGGCCTCGCGGAACGGCACTCGCCGCTGGTAGTTTTCTTCGCTACTCATCCGGCTGCTCCTCGCGCAGTTCCCTGATCCATGACAGCGCGACGTCCGGTGTGGTGATGAAGTCGACCGTACGAGAGTCGGGGTTCCATCGCACCACCACGTTCTCCCCGTTTACTGGCTCGGTGGAGTCGGGGGACGGCGGGGCTACCGCGCCATTGCCGGCGACGATGATGGCGGGACGTTGGCCGAAGGTCTCGACGAGGTGCCGTTTCAGGGTGGGAAACGTCAGGTTGTCGGCCTGCGCTGCGTGCAGGATGGAGGAATGGTCTCCCGGTAGGGTTTCGGCCTCCGGGAAGACGCTCTGCGCCGAGGCGCGGGTGACGATTCGGTCGCTGCGCCCGGCGTAGACCCGGAAGGGAATCCGGCACTCCCGAGCGGACACGGTGTCGGCGTAGACGACCTGCCGCAGCACCGTGCGGCGCGCGTCGGTCACGTCCGAGCTGAGGACCTGCAGGTCGCGGGCCTGTGCGTGGCGGCCGAAGCCGGCCATCTTCCGAATGGACCGGCTGAACTCTGAGCCCTCGTTGGGGCAGGCGAGCATCAGGACCAGCTTGACCGACGCGAGTTCCTGCCCATATCCCTCATTCAGCATCCAGGCGAGGAACCGCTGCAGGATGAGGCCGCCCTGGCTGTGTGTGACGATCGCGGTGTCGCGTCTGGACACCGTCGCCGCGAGGTAGCTCCGTAAGGACTGCGCCACGTCGTTGTAGTCAGGAATCCGGGTGGCAGCGAACGGCATCGGCAGCTTCGGCGACTCGTACCGGAACCGGTGGACGCGCAGGCCCCGCAGATCCAGGTCGGCCTGCACCCGCTCGGCCACCTGGTCCCAGGTGGCGGGCGACGACCAGAAACCGTGGATGAGCACCAGGTCCGCGTCGATCAATGACGTCTCCGTAGCACGCAGTTGGATGCCCGTTCACGCAACGTGCCGGAATACTACCGGCCCGGGAGGCCGGCAGGGTGAGGGGCGGGTCGCCAGCCGGGATCTACGTGGCCATTGAGGGCTCCGCCTCGGGACCGGCCGGCGAGCCCACCATCTTGCACGCCAGGACACCGGCCAGGCGGGCGCCGCCCGCACGTTGACCGACACCGCTTCCGCCATCGCGCACCTGCGCAACATCGCCCTGACCTGGGGATCGCCAACCCGGCGCAGGGCAACCTCCTTCAACTAGTTACGAGACAGCCCGAAGGCCCGAAGGCCCGAAGGCCCGAAGGCCCGATCTCCATACAGGACTTTCGGCGCTCGCCGCAGCCCAGAGTGCACCGGCACTGCTGCGTCGATGCTGGTCGGATCATTGATCAAGGTCGGTAGTGTGCTGTCGGTGGAGCCGAAACGTAAGTCATGGGTGCCCTGGCTGCTGACCATCTTGGCTGCATGCCTGGTCACCGTACTTTCGGTAATTGCCGTTCGCCTTTCCGTGACGTACGAGCCACCGCCCGGTACGGAGCCGCCGAAGATAACCGACTGGATGCAGGGGTGGGGGAGCTTGGCCGGCGTGCTCGCTGGCGCTGGGGCGGCGGTGGCGGCGAGCTGGTTGCTGGTGCACGAGCGGCAGCAAAGCAGGGAGGCTCGCGTCGAGGCTGAGCAGGTCGGAGCCCGCGCGGTCCAATACAAATCGTTGTTCGGGACGATGTGGCGCAGTGCGAGTGGAGGCGCGCGCCTCTCGATTGACTTCCAGGTGACCAATTACGGTCCAGAGCCAGCGCGCCGTGTCGTGGCGGTGGCTCGGTGCCCGCGCGCGCGTCACATCTGGGTGATCTTCGTGGCGGAGATCCTTGAACCGCACGATAGCTGCGGGGGGTCAGGGATGTTCGAACTGCCCGGCGCGCTGCTTCCTCCGACACCGCTGACCAGTATGGGGATCGATAACTTCCTGTCGGACATCTCCCTGACGTTGCGCTTTTTCGATTTCAACGGCCGGGAATGGCAGCGGACAGACAACGGCGATCCAGTGCGAACGCGAGAGCCTTTCCCACAGGGGGAGCCGGCAGTGGAGTACGAGGACCAGCCTTGAACCGCGCCGCCAAGCCTCCGACGTCCGTTTCACCACCTCTGCCCCGCTAGACGTGGGTCCGCAGTTCCGTGAACGGGGGCAGGACCCGCCTCCAGGGCCGCGTTCGACTCGCCCATGCGCTGCCTGATCTGCATGTACCTCGGCACGGGTTTTCCTCGCCCGGCGGGACCGGCTCTCGGCCCTCGCACCCTAAGGTCGAACGGCTGGCCCAGTGATCGGTATGACCAAGGAGGTATCCCTCGCCGATTCACCGGTTCGGTCGACTGGCGGTTCCGGCCGGCCTGGATCATAAGGACGACAAAGACAGGAACTTTGCCGGCGAAGCTCGGTACCTTCGCGTGATGCCAGCTCCCAGGCCACGGCGCAGGCGACGCCGAGCCGGCTCCACGGCTCAGGCGGGCGGCGACGCGCCCAGGACGATGCACGTCCACGCCACCGGCGACGTGTACGTCGATAGCAGCATCAGCAACAGGAGCAGTGTCAGCAGCAGTACCGTCAGCTACGCCCCGGATCGGGCGAGCGTGGCCGACGACCTGATGCCGGCCGTGCTGACGGCGCTCCCGCTGCTGCTGGTGCTGCTCCTGCTGTCGTTGACCGGTCAGCACGTCCTCCTCCGTTCGATCGTGCAGGAGGGGAAGCCGCTCGGCCTGACGGCGCTGCTGCTGCCGCTGTTCCTGCCAACTATCGCGGCGTCGCTCGTCTACCTCGCCCGGCAACGCGGCTGGCTGGGCTGGACCCTCCGTGCCACCAACTGGGCGGCGGCCGGCCTCGCCGCCGGCTTCGCGATCTTCGTCCCGTTGAACTACCTGCTGTTGCAGTTCATCGCCTTCCTGGTGAGTCTCGGGTGGATCTGGGCCCGGCGCCGGCTGGCGCCGCATCGCCAGGGCATCGCGATCGTCGCAATCATCGTGCTCGCGGCTCTGGTCGTCGAGGAAGGGCTCGCCGAGTCCGGATGGCCCCGCTACAGCTTGTCCCGGGTCGCCGTCGGACGTGTGGTGGACGGTCTGACGCGGATGAACCTCGAAGATGCCGGCACGAAGACGGAACGCTCCGTGCTCGTGGTGAGCGTCAACGACGGCTACGCGATCGTCGCCTCGACCGGCTATCCACCCAGGATCGAGAGCATGGCCCCGAGCGAGCTGGCAGGCGGCCGGATCTGCCAGCTCAGGCCCCGGGGAATGCAACTCAGTCCTTTCCAGTGGATCGGCAGGGTGGTCTCGGCGAACCGTCGGACGCCCCCGGCCGCGGAGTACTGCGTTGATCCCTAGCCATCGCCCTGCTGCAACCGGGGGTCCGTGATTGCGTCGATCTCTGCGGTGGATGTCGCCAGATGGCGGAGGAGGGTTAGCCATGCGTATCTGCGTCGCCTGCCGAGTGGACCAGCGCACCGTTGTTCGTATCGGCAGTTGGGGCGTGCCGCACGGTACTCCCGGGCACCAGGTCACCTACCGCTGGACCAGCCTGTCCGTCTGTCCATTGTGCGAGGCCGGGCTTCTCGTGCACTTCGATCATGACTGCTTCCACCAACCCTGGGAGGAGCCATGGGACATGAACTGGTCGTGGCCGGTCCCCGTTGACGGAGTTCAACAGCTGAACGCTGCTCTTGCCCGATGTCCAGATCCGCTGCATCCGTCGTGCGAGTGCCCTGTCCACCGGTCGTTGCGGGACAGCATCGAAAGCGCACCGCCACGTGAGGTTCCGCTGACGGTCGCGCTGACCGAGGAAGGGCTGCCACAGATTCGGTCAGCACCCATGCCGTGAGGCAGGCGCCACACGGTGACAGGGCCAGCGGGGGCGATCAGACCTGGCGGGATTCTGTGTGGCACCCCCGTTTACCCCCCGAAAACCCCGCCCAATCGTTGACGAAGGGTGACAAGGAGTGATGAGCGCCTGGCGGTGTCTTCGCAGCTCAGCGACCACTTTCGTCAAGCAATGACAAGCTTGGTTCGGTTACTGTTGGTAACAAGGGTTTTTGACAAGCAATGACAAGTCCTGAACGAGGCTCGACAAGAGGTCTTCGTGGGTTCAATTCCCTCGTTCCCCACGGGGACCTGGTCCCTGAGACGGAGGTCGCGTCGGTCGAGCAGGTTACTACAAGCGAGCCCGCTCGCGACGAGGTCGTAGCTAAGCGCAGAATGGCTCCGTGTCTCCACAGGAGGTTCCCACTCAACGCGGCGAGGACCCGCCGATGGTGAACGTGCATCGGAGTACGGCGTAGCGGGTCATAGCGGGCACGCGGTCCTAGCCATAGCCGCCAACTTGGCGAAGGCAGCCGAGACTCACGCCAGCCAGGCGACCACTGCGGCGGCCTCGGCGAAGAGATCCGCGGACGCCGTCGCAGCCTCGGCGCAGACCGCATGAACGCTGCGCCCGGGGCCACGTAGGCGTCGCGATGGTGCGCGGACAGGTCGTCCCCGACGAGGATGGCCTCCTCAACAAGGTCGAGCATGGCGGTGGTTGCGGGCCGGGCGCATAGGAGCTCGACCTCGGCAGCCCAGCTGTGACCGGCGCTCTCCACGTCGGCGATCTCCCACCTGCCAGTGGTTGCGTTCGAGGCGTAACGGATGACGGCCCGGAAGTCGCGCAGCCGCGTCTGACCCGTGCGGTGCAGCATGCCGGCCTCGGGCAGCAGCATTGTGACGAAGACGCGGTCGCGGACTGCGTGCCCCGCGACGAGGGCGGCAAGGTGCCGTTGCACCGCCCGAAGTTAGCCGGCGTGGTCGGGCTTGCATCAGGGCGGTGCTGGTTGGGTGGCAGCGCCTGAGAAGGCGACGCCAGCGTGCGACGCGGTCATCGCGACCGTGTGTGCGCTGTGGTCTTCGCTGACAATCCGGCAGTCGCGCTCAACGGTGAAGACGCCCTCGACGATGCCCGCCCGCGGCTGGAAGGCGATGCTGCGGTCGCGCACTCATCGCCTGGATCTGCCATCGGCCAGCTCCGGGTCTCCGACACCCGTTAGTTCCGATGACGGTGGCGTCGAGGTACAGCGAGGATCGCGTCCCCCTGCGCCAGTCGGGCAAGGCTGGTCCGCTTGCAGGCAGGTCGGTGCTACGTCAATCGAACCCCCGAACGTTCCACATCGGACCGTGCGAAGCGAGAGATCATCGATTAACTCACACTCGTTGATCAAAGGTTTAGCCGTCCCTAAGATCCGTTCAGGTTCTTTCGTGTCTCGGGGGGAAACAGCATGCGGCGACGTCCGGGTTCCAGGCTGCGAAGCAGCAGTAGGCTTGTCCTGGTCAGCGTTCTGGTAGCCAGCGGCGCGACGTTCGTGCCAGCACCGGGAGTCGCTGCTGTAGCCCCGAAGCCCGCTTGTCGCACCGAGGTCTTCGACGAAGCGGCTGCTCAGCGCGAAGCCGCGACCTGCGGCAAACCAGTGGAGATTCTGGCCGATCGCACCGAGGTGTCGCAGACCTGGGCGAACACCGACGGCTCGCAGACTGTCGAAATCGGCGTCGAGCCAGTGCGGGTGCGCAAAGGCAGCACCTGGGTGCCGGTCGACACCAGCCTCAAGGCCACCGCCAACGGCATCGTGCCACGCGCCTCGGCGCTGCCGCTCTCCTTCTCGGCCGGCGGTAATGGTCCGCTCGCCACTTTGAGCGACGGCGCCAAGGAACTCGCCGTCTCATTTCCGGGCACGCTGCCCAAGCCGGTGCTGGCCGGCGACACAGCGACCTACCGCGACGTATACCCCGGCGTTGACCTGAAGGTCGTGGCACAGAGCGTCGGCTTTACGGAGGAGCTTGTTGTCCGTACCCGGCAAGCCACCCGGAACCCGAAGCTCGCCTCGCTGACGTTTGGCCTTGCAACCAAGGGTGTGGAGGTCGAGGCCGACGCGACCGGCGCGCTCAGCGCCCGCGACAGCAAGGGCAAGGCGGTCTTCACCTCGCCGGCGCCATTCATGTGGGACTCATCGATTGACGGAGAAGCTGCCAAGTCGTCTCCTGAGGCACCGCAGGTCAAAGTCGGCGCTGATGCCGTGCGCAAGAAGGACGCACCCGAGCGTAAGGCCGTCAAGGAGCGCGCGCGGCGCGCTCCGATGAAGGTGTCGCTCGGCAAGTCGGACCTGACCGTCGTGCCGGACCAGGGCTTACTCACCGACCCCGACGCCAAGCTGCCGATCCACATCGATCCGGCCTGGACTGGCAGTGTCTCCGGCAGCAGCTGGACCTCGGTGTGGAGTAAGTACAAGTCCAGCTCGTTCTGGAAGAACTCCAGCGCGCTGACCGATGGCAAGAATTTCGGCTCCGCGGGAGTGGGTCGCACCGAGGACTGCTCCGGGTGCAGCGACCACATCATCCGCTCGCTGTTTCGGATGGACATCTCAAAGGTCAAGGGCAAGCACATCCTCGACGCGAAGTTCCGCATCGAGCAGCGGCAAGCTTGGACGTGCAGCCCCAAGTCGAACGCGAAACTGTGGCTGACCGGCGCGATCAGCGATAAGACCACCTGGAACAACCAACCAACCTGGTACAGCTCGTACACCGCCACCACCGCGGCCAACCGCAAGGTCGGCGCCGTGCACGGCTGCTCGGGCCCGGGTAGCGTCGAGTTCCCGGTGACCTCGATGGTGGCGCACTCGAACGCGTCGACCACGATGACCGTCGGCCTCAGGGCGATCGACGAGGGCACCAAGAACCAGTGGAAGCGGTTCAACCACTCGTCGCCGAAGCTGGCCATCACGTTCAACACCAAGCCCGGCACCCCCGGGGACCGTATGTCCGACGGCAGGGCCTGCGCCACCGGAGCGTCCCGACCCTACGTGCTTACCAGCACTCCGATCCTCGCCGCCAAGCAAACCGACCCGGACACCAGCCAGCAAAACCTGACCACCTCCTTCTATTGGTGGGCGGCAGGTGGCAGCGCCAATGAGACCAACAAGGTCTCGCAGGCGTCCGGTAACCCGTCCCCGGTTTCCAGGCCGATCCCGTCCGGCAAGCTCGCCGATAACACTGTCTACTACTGGAAATCGCGCACCTACGACGGCACCGACTACAGCGACTGGTCCGGCAACTGCGAGTTCATCGCTGACCTCAATCCGCCCGCTGCGCCGGCCTTGGTCACGTCGACCAGCTACCCGGCCGACGCGCCGACGGTGCCCGGTGCCGGCGGTGTCGGCCTGGGCGGCAAATTCATCATCGGTGCGCCCTCCAGCCGGCCGTCCGACATTGTGGCGTACGCCTACACCCTCGACTCGGGCGTGCAGGCAAGCGCGGCCCCGACGGTGGCCGCGAAGTCCGACTTCTCTGGAGAGATCCCCAACCTGATTCCGAAGAAGGACGGCGTCAACACGCTGCAGGTATGGAGCAAGGAGAAGTCCGGCCGCTTCTCGGCCACCCCGACCGTCTACAAGTTCAAGGTCAGGAGTGGGAAGGGGCCCGCTGCGTCGTGGGACTTCGACGAGGCGAGCGGTAATGCCCTGGACGGTACGAACCACGGCAACACACAGACCCTTGCCGGGAGCGCGACCCGGGTTGCGGGTCGCTCCGGCGTTGGTCAGGCGCTGTCACTCAACGGCACCACGGCGTACGCGTCCCAGACCGGTGCTGTGCACTTCCCACACCCGGACACCGAGGCGACCACCAACGTGGCCACCAATTCCACCTTCACCGTCGCGGCCTGGGTCAAGCTCGCCGCCACCGGCGGCACCGTGCAGCGCTCGGTGATCTCGGCGAACGGAGCGCAGGCCTCGGCGTACACGCTCGGCTACTCGCCGACGGACAACAAGTGGCGCTTCGCGATGGCCGGCTCGGATGTCGCCAACGCGACGCAGTTCCAAGCCCTGTCCAATGCGGCGCCGACGGCCGGCAAATGGACTCACATCGCTGGCACGTTCGACGTGTCCACGAAGAAGTTGACCCTGTTCGTCAACGGCGTCGCGCAGACCACCACCGCCACGCTGACCGGTGGGTTCAACGCCACCACCGACGTGACGATTGGCCGGCGCAAGCTCAACGGTGCCGCCGACGGCTACTTCACAGGGCAGCTTGACGACGTCGCCGTCTACCCGTTCGCGGTGCCGACGGCCGACCTCGCGCTGCTCACGGCGCCCCTGCCACCGACGGTGACGCTCCCGGGCTCGACCGCACCGGCGATCGGCACTGCGTCGACGGTGCGGATGAGTGCCGGCGGCGATACCAACGTCACCTCGTACAAGTACAGCTCCCCCTCGGCGATCCTCGATAAGACGGCCACACCAGCCACTGCTGGCGCGACCGCCGACGGCTCGATAACCCCGACTGCGGCCGGCACCACCACGGTGTACGCCCGGTCGGTCGGCGCCAACGGCGCGCTCAGCCAGATCGGTACCGCCGAGATCCAGGTGACCGGCGGCGGCATGCTCAGCGGCATCGTGCTCGATGACGTCGACTTCCTGCCGATGGCGGGCGCCACCGTCACGCTCACACCGGGCGGACGCACCACCACAACCGCCGCCGACGGCAGCTACACGTTCACCAACGTGCCCAACGGACAGGTGACCGTCACGGCGACGGTCGGTGGCCGGTGCGGCAAGCGTTTCACCATCACGTTTACCCTCAACGGCGACACGTGGCAGGACCTGGTCGTCACCGACCCGACCGACGACCTTGGCTACACCTGCGACGAGGCCACCGCGACGTTCGTCTCGGCCACCAACGCCGTCGCGCTCACCGGCGACGACGCCATCACCTCGGTGAATCTGCCGTTTACCTTCCCCTTCTACGGCCACACCTACCGCTCGGCGTGGGTGGACACCAACGGCGTGATCTCGTTTACTGACCCGGGCGGATCACGACCCGGCGACGGCAAGTCGCTGCCTGGGACCGCGATGCCGGACGGCCTGGTCGCGCCGTTCTGGGACGACCTGTTGGTCGATTCCGCGTCGAGCGTTAATTCCACCAGTACGACGTCCTCATTCGTCATCGAATGGCGCAACGTGCTGCGTAAGGGCACCACGAGTGAACGGCTGTCTTTCGAGGCTGTACTCACCCCTGACGGCAAGGTGACGTTCAACTACAGCGGGCTGGACAACGACAACGAACGCGGCGCCAAGGCTGTGGTCGGGATCGAGGCGCCAAACGGCGCGGACGGCCTGACCTATGCGGCGAGCGAGGCGGTGCTGGTCCCCGGTAGGACGGTGACGTTCGTGACGCCGGCCGAGATGGACATCCCATCCACCTTCTCGCTGTCCGGCAAGGTCCTGAGCATGACCGGTGCCGCGGTCTCCGGTGCGAAGGTGACGCTCGACCCGCTTGGTTTGACGGCTACCAGTGCGACCGACGGCACCTACCGGTTCGACGGGTTGACCGCGGACACGTACACGGTCTACTCGGCCCAGAACCAGAATTGCCCGCAGGTCGCCCAAGCGATCGTCGCCCTGACCGCGAACACTGTCAGGGACCTGCAGCGGGCGCTCGACTACGGCGGCATGGGGTATGCCTGCGCCCAGGTGACCGGCACCTTTACCGCGGCGAACAATGTGGTGGCGGCTCTGACTGGAGACGACGCTACGACCAGTGTCGCCTTCCCGTTCAGCTTCCCTTTCCACGGCCAGACCTACACCTCGGCCACCGTCAGCACCAACGGATTCCTCACCTTCGGTAGCGCGCTCGGCACCGACACCTGGGCGAACCCGACGATGCCCACGCTGGCCGCGCCGAACGCCGTGGTCGCCCCATTCTGGGACGACCTGGAGATCGACTCCTCGGCGAGTGTGCGCACCGACACGATCGGTACCGCGCCCAACCGCAAGTTCGTTGTCGAGTGGCGAAACGCCAAGTTCCGCCCGAGCGGCCCCGACCGGATCACGTTCGAGGCGGTGTTCAGCGAGACCACCGGGTTGATCGCCTTCAACTACGGCACGCTGAGTAGCGCGCTTCAGCAGGGCGCCGCTGCGACCATCGGTATCGAAAACCTGTCCGGCACCGTGGCTAGCCTGTTCTCGTTCCAGGAGGCCGCACTCGATTCCGCCAGCACGATCACCTTCACCCCGAACACTCCGGGCACCATCAGCGGCACTGCCACCGTGGCGGTGACCGGGGGACCCGCCGCGGGCCTAACGGTCAGTCTCATCCCGAGTGGCCGGACGACGGTCACCGACGCGAGCGGCAACTACTCCTTCGGCGACGTCCCAGTCGGCGAATACACCGTGCAGGTGGCAACCGGCACCAGCCAGTGCGCCGGACGGTACGCCAGAAGCGTCGTCGATACCCCCGGCGGCCTCACGGACGTGGACCTGTCGGTGATGACCGACGGAGACGAGTTCGGTTACAAGTGCACCTCCGGTGCGACCACGTTCATCCCCGGCACTGTCACCGAGGACTGGACCGGCGACGAAACCACCTGGCAGAAGAACCCGCCGTTCCCGATCAAGTTGTACGGCGCGGCCTACACCTCGGCCTGGATCAACTCCAACGGTGTTATTGCGTTCAAGGACCCGCTGTATTTCGGCTGGATCGGCCCGGCGAACAACGAGTTGCCCACGCCCGGTGCCGAGGGATTGCCGGACGCCGCGGTCTACCCGTTCTGGGATGACCTGGGCGTGGATGCCGCCGCGAGCATCGCCACGGCGACGACAGGCACCGCGCCCAACCGCAAGTGGGTGGTGGAGTTCCGTAACGTCTACCTGTACGCCGACAAGAATGTCCGTCTCACCTTCGAGGCGATCTTCTCGGAGGACGGGACGATCTCCTTTGCGTACGGGTCGATTCCATCGACGAACGCGATCGCGCGAGGCAACAGCGCCACGGTCGGCATCGAGAACGGGAGCGGCACGCTCGGCTTTCAGTACCTGTTCAAGGAGGCGCTGCTCGGCGGCGGACAGGGCGTGACGTTCGTGCCCAGCCAGCCCGGCGTCGGCGCGATCAAGGGCACAGTGACATGCCAGGGCAGCCCGGTGAGCGGGGCCACGGTAAGCGCGGGCGGCATCACCGGTACCACCCCGGCCGACGGCACGTACCGCCTGAACAACGTGCCGGCCGGGGACTACGCGGTCATCGCGACGCAGACCGGGACCTGCGGCGGCTCCTCGGTCGGCCGGGCCACCGTCGGCACCAACAGCGAGCAAGTGACCGACTTCGGGCTCGCGGCCACGTCTGCCTTCAGCGGCTACACCGTCACCGAGGAACCCGTCGGGTGGACACCCGCCGATACGGCGGTCCTGCCGCTGACTGGCGACGAAGCGATCACCAAGGTCACCCTGCCCTTCCCGGTCACCCACTATGGCAAGACGTACACGTCGATGTGGGTGGACACCAACGGCTTAGTTGCCTACACGGATCCGGAGACGTCGTCGTCCGACGCCTGGCCAATCCCGTCACCCCGCAACCCGGCAGAGCCGAACAACGCGGTCTACCCCTTCTGGCACGACTGGGTGGTCGACGCCTCGGCCAGCGTCCGCACCGCGACCCGCGGCACCGCCCCGAACCGGCAGTTCGTCACCGAATGGCGCAATGTGGCGTCCTACGAGGACCCGAACACCCGGGTTTCCTTCCAGCTGATCATCGACGAGGCGAGCGGCTACCGGTTCGCCTACGACGACATCGATGGCACGTTCCTCGAACTGGGTGGTGGCGCCACCATCGGCATCGAGAACGAGGACGGTACCGCCGCCCTTCAGTACGCGTACCGAGCTCCCGTCCTGCGACCTGGCCTCGGCCTGCGCCTCACCGCCCCGACCGCCTGATCCGGAAACTGAGGCTGATCCCGGTGAACGACCACGAGATCCTCGAATACCTGTGCCGTGATCGGCCGTTCGGCCGTTTGCGGGCGGTGGTCGCGGCGGTACTCGCCACGGCGCTCCTGCTGTCGATGTCCCAGCCGGTCCTGGCGGCCACGCCGAGGCCACCGGCCACCTCTACGGCAGCGCCGAAGCCGCCAGTGAAGCCGGTCGCCAGCGTGCCGGTCGAGGAGGTGAAGTCCACTCCGGCCGCTGCTCCACAGGGTGGCAAGCCAGCCTCTGCCCAGCCGGCGCCAAACTGGCCGGCGGCCGGTGCCGCGGAATTTGATCTGACCAGCACCGCCCTGCTCACCGCCAAAGCGGGCACCCTTCCGGTGACCGTCCGTCCGGTTGCGGGTGCGAAGCTGGCCGCCGGGCCGAACAAGGTCAGGGTGTCCGTCTACGACCGGGCCGCAACCGACAAGGCCGGCGTGCGCGGCGTTCTGCTCGATATACGCCGCGCCGACGGCACGACCACCGCGGGCAGGGTCGACGTGAGCGTCGGTTACCAGGCCTTCCGCGCGGCCTACGGCGGCGACTGGGCCAACCGGCTGCGCCTGGTGAGCCTCCCGGCCTGCGCATTGACCACCCCCGGCAGGGCCGGATGCACCGGTACGCCGCTGCCAAGCAAGAACGATTCGCGGGCGGGAACGGTCAGCGCCACCGTCACGTCGAGCGTCGCCACCACGTTAATCGCCCTGGAGGCAGGCGCGTCCGGCAAGGCGGGTAGTTTCGCGGCTACCTCGCTGTCGGCCGCCTCAACCTGGTCGGCTGGTGGCAACTCGGGCAACTTCTCGTGGGACTACCCGATGCACGCGCCGCCCTCGCTCGGCGGCCCGGCACCGTCGATCGGGCTCTCCTACTCATCCCAGTCGGTGGACGGCCGGCACGCGGCCAGCAACAACCAGCCATCCTGGGTCGGCGAAGGCTTCGAGGCGTGGCCCGGCTTCATCGAGCGCCGTTACCGCAGCTGTGCCGACGACATGGACGGTGATCACAACAACAGCAAAGAGACTAGCGACCTCTGCTGGGCCACCGACAACGCGACGCTGTCGCTGGCTGGTCATTCCGGTGAGCTGATCTACAACGCCACCGACAAGTACTGGCACCTACGTAACGACGATGGCACCAAGGTTGAGCGGCGTGTCGGCGCGGACAACGGTGACAACGATGGCGAGCACTGGCTGGTCACCACTCCGGAGGGCCTCCAGTGGTGGTTCGGCCTGAACAAGCTGCCCGGGGCCGGATCGCAGCGCACCCAGTCCACCTGGACGGTTCCGGTCTTCGGTAACCACGCGAACGACGAGTGCCACGCCGCCGAATTCAAGGACTCGTGGTGCCAGCAAGGCTGGAGGTGGAACCTCGACTACATTGTTGACCTGCGGGGTAACACTGGTTCCTACTGGTATGCCACGGAGACTAATAAGTACGCCCGCAACTTCACCGACGCGGACGCCACTGACTACATCCGCGGTGGTCACCTGACGCGCATCAACTACGGCACCCGGCAGATCAGCGGTAAGGACAACATCTTCACCGCCAACTCCCCTCAGCAGATCACGATCGGCGTCGACAACCGGTGCCTGTCCTCTTGTTCTACGCACGACGCCGCGCATTGGCCGGACACCCCATGGGACCAGGAGTGCACCAAGTCACCCTGTACGCACTACCAGCCGACGTTCTGGTCAGAAAAGCGGCTCTCCACGGTGACCACCCAGGTCCGCAACGGAAGCGGATACCGCGATGTGGAGCGCTGGACGCTTAGCCACTCCTTCCCCGACCCGGGGGACACGACGCGGGCCGGCATGTGGCTCGAACGGATCTCGCACGTCGGCCTGGCCAAGGGCACCCCCACCAAGCCGGACCTCGAGCCCATGCCGGACGTCGAGCTCAGCTGGGTCCAGCTGAGCAACCGGGTCGACACCATCGACGACTCACCGGCGATGAACTGGATGCGTCTAACCAAGATCCGCACAGAGGCCGGTGGCACGATAAACGTCGACTACTCCGACCCTGAGTGCGTCGCCGGCACCAAGGTTCCGACCGAGCCGTCGGCGAACACGCTTCGGTGCTACCCGGTGCGTTGGACTCCGGAAGGGCTCAAGGACCCGATCATCGACTACTTCCACAAGTACGTCGTGAAGACCGTCTACGAAATTGACCAGACCGGCGGAGTTCCGCCCAATGGCAGCCCCCGCGTCGTGCACAACTACACCTACGAGGACCCCGCCTGGCACTACGACGACGACGACGGACTGATTGACCCGAAGGACAAAACCTGGTCCGACTGGCGTGGCTACCGTGCCGTCACCGTAGTCGACGGTGACCCGGGCGAGCAGAGCTCGACCACGACCCGGTACTTCCAAGGCATGCACGGCGACAAGCTGCCCTCCGGCAAACGGACCGTCACCATCACCGGGGCCGGAGTGCCGACGGTCAACGACGAGGACGCGTTCTCGGGCACCGTCCGGGAGACCATCGTCAATAACGGGCCGGGCGGGGCCGAGGTCTCCCGCACGGTGGTCGAGCCGTGGCAGTCGGCGGTGACCGCCGCCCGAACCATCAACAACGACACTGTCGAGGCCCGTTTCGTCAGTATTTTGGCCACGTATAACCGGGTCGCGCTCGACGGCGGTCGGGGGACGCGGGTCAGCGGCTCCCGCAACGTCTTCGACAACCGTGGCATGGTCGTGGCCGTGGACGACGCCGGCGATCTAGGAGTGACCGGTGACGAGTCGTGCACGAAAACCAGTTTCGAACCGCGCAACACCGATGGCTGGCTGCTGAACGCCTACAACCGGAAGCAGACCTTCGCGGTCACCTGCGCTCAAGCGGCCAACCCGTCGTCGCTGTCCGAGAGCCAGGTAATCACCGACGAGCGGGTCAGCTTCGACGGGCACGTCTTCGGTGCCACGCCGACCGTCGGCGCGATCACCAAGACGGAACGGATGTCCGCCTGGAACAACGGATCACCCAGCTATCTACAGATGTCGCGCGCCGACTACGACGAGCACGGCAGGGTCCGGCATCAGTACGACCCGTACGACAAGGTGACCACCACGGACTACCAGCCGGTCACCGACGGTCCGGTCACGCAGACGACCGTGACAAACACCCTCGACCACGTCGCCGTGGCGACCGTCGATCCGGCCTGGGGCCAGCCGCTCAGTCAGCTCGACCCGAACCTCAAGCGCACCGACTTCGAGTACGACGGTCTCGGCCGTACCGTCAAAGTCTGGCAGCCCGGCCGGGACAAGGACACGCAGACCGCGTCGATCATCTACTCGTACCAGATGCGCACGAACGCGGTGAACGTCGTGTCGACCGCGTCGCTGAACGTCAACGGCGACTACGTCACCACCTACGCGATGTACGACGGCCTACTGCGTGCCCGGCAGACGCAGGCGCCGTCACCGTCGGGCGGCCGGCTGCTGACCGACACGTTCTACGACACCGCAGGCCGAAAGGTCAAGGACTACGACCGCTACTACAACAGCGGCGAGCCGGGGACGACGCTGGTCACCGCCACGGACCGGACCTATCCACCCAACCAGACCCGGGTGGTCTATGACGGGGCCGGCCGTGGTGTCGCCACCATCTTCCAGCCCTACAACAAGGAGAAGTGGCGCACGACCGTCGCGTACGGCGGCGACCACACCGACGTCACACCGCCCCTCGGCGGTACCGCCAACTCGACCTACACCGACGCGCAGGGGCGTGACCGCAGCGTCCGGCAGTACAAGGGTGGCACGCCCACCGGCGCGTACGAGCAAACGACGTTCCACTACGACAGCAAGGGTCAGCAGGACCTGATCACCGACAACCTGGGCAACGAGTGGAAGTACACCTACGATCTACTTGGCCGCAAGATCTCCAGCGTCGACCCCGACCGGGGCGAGACCAAGTCGACCTACGACAACGCCGATCGTCTGCTGACGACGACCGACCAGCGCGGCAAGGTACTCGCGTACCAGTACGACGTCCTCGGCCGGAAGATCGGGCTGTACGACGACAAGATTCAGGCCCAGGCCCGGGCCCGGTGGACGTACGACACGGTGGCCAAGGGGCAACTAACCCAGAGTGTCCGCTACTCCGGAACAGCCGCGTACACCATCAAGATCACCGGCTACAGCGACCGATACCAGCCGACCGGGCAGGACATCACCATCCCGAGCACCGAAACCGGGCTCAACGACACCTACCACTTCGACACGACATACGGCATCGACGGCACGGTACTCGCCTCCAGCTACCCGGCAAAGGGCGGCCTGTCCGCCGAGACGGTCAGCTTCAAGTACGACGAGACGCTCGGCCTGGGCAACCGCATGACGACCGTCTACGGCACAAGCGAATTCAGTTACGTGGCGGACACCGACTACAACGCACTCGGGCAGGTGGATAAGTACGACTTCTACACCGGCCTCTACTCGAAAACCGGCAGCCACGTTAAACAGACGTTCAGCCGGGAGCTGGAGACGGGCCGGCTGACGGGGATCCGCACCGACCGAGAGCTCGTGTCGCCGTACACCGTCTCCGACGTGCAGTACTCCTATAACGCGGCGGGTGACGTCACGCAGGTCAAGGACGTGGCGGCGGCAGGCAGCACCGACACCCAATGCTTCACGTACGACTACCTGCGCCGCATGAGCCAGGCCTGGACGCCGGCGAGCAACGAATGCCAGGCCACGCCGAGTGTCAGCACGCTCGGCGGTCCCGCGAAGTACTGGCTGTCCTGGCAGTACGACACGGTCGGCAACCGGACCAAGGAGATGGACCAGAGCACCGCCGGAGCCACCCGGACGACCGATTACAAGTACCCGGCTGCCAAGGCGAAGCAGCCGCACGCCCTTCAGTCCACGACCACGACGGTCGGTGCTGGGGCCGCTACGACGGCTGCCTACTTCTATAACCAGACCGGTGAGATGACCACCCGGCCGGGAGCCGGTGGCGCGCAGACGATGGACTGGGACAGCGAGGGACGGCTGACCAGCAGCACCGACACCGCGGGCACCACCACATACCTGTACGACGCTCAGGGGAACCGCTTAATTAGCCGGGATGCGAAGGGCAGGACGCTCTACCTGCCGAACATGGAGATCCGCTTCACGGCGGCCACCTCCGCCCGTACGGCCACCCGCTACTACTCGTTCGCCGGCAACGTAATCGCCTCGCGCGTGACGGCCGGCTTCACCTGGCTGACGGCCGACGCGAAGGGCACGAGCCAGGTGGCGATCAACCCGGTAACCCAGGCTACCCAGGTGCGTCGGCAGACCCCGTTCGGCAGTTCGCGAGGAGCCGCCATCACCTGGCCGAACGGCAAGGGATTCATCGGTGGCGACGCCGACGCCACCGGACTGACCCACCTCGGCTCGCGTGAGTACGATCCCACCCTGGGCCGATTCATCTCGGTCGACCCGATCCAGGATATGAAAGATCCGCAGCAGTGGAACGGATACAGCTACGCAAACAGCAGCCCGGTGACGTTCTCCGACCCCTCCGGCACCCGGATTCCCCCGGAGGACTGCCCGAACCGTGACTGCAGCGTCCCCGCCGCACCGACTCCGTCGAACCCGGGCCCGCCGGTTGGCGGCGACCCCGAAGCTGCGGCACGTCTGGCGGAAGAAATCGGGGAGAGCACGGTGGGTAAGGGCCGCACCTCGGCACATGACACGGCAATTGCGCTGCGGGTCCTCGACCTGCAACGGCAGTTCGAAGGCAAGGCCTGGATCACCACAAATCTCGGTAATTCCGCCGGAGCGGACCTGGTCTGCTGGAACTGTGCCGCGATCAAGAGCGAAGGTGCCGAACAAGAGGTCTGGGTCTGGGAGATCAAGGCGCAGAGACAGAGTTTGAGCACGGCCAACAAGAGCATGGAACACGGCATGAAATGGGCTCGAAACCATATTCTTCGGGGCTGGACCGCCAGTGGTCCGAAAAGAGTCGCCCAGGGCCCACCGTTCCCCACGCCGAGCTCCGGTGTCAACAACCAGAAGGTGAGCCAGGTGGTGACCGTCTACTCCGATCCGGGATCGACCGAAGAAGACCCGACCGGCATCGAGTACTACCGCACCAACGACTTCAAGGAGAAGGTTCCGCGAGGTCACCAGCTACGGAAGAACACCGAGGACGCCTTCGACGCGACTGACGACTCGGATCGGGACACCGAGCGCCACATCACGAAGGCACAGGACACCGGCGTCAAGGATGACCCGGTCTCGGGATGGGCCATCGCCGGTGGTATTGGTCTTGTCGTGGCCTTCGGCGGCTGGGCAGTCGTCAGCGGTGGGGCAGCCGCGGTGGTTCTGACCCAGGCGGACTTCGCACTCGCCCGCTGACGGGCGGCGGCGGAGTAACAGGAGACGGGAGAACGGAAGTGAGCATGGCCGGTGGACGACGGGAGCGTTGCACGGTGATGTTGACCGTGCCGGTGGGCCCGGAGCGCGAGCGTGTGGTCCGGGCGGCCCGGCGCTGGTTCGAGCTGTGCCCGCACCGACTGCACGGCGCGTTCGGCGCCGCCGTGCGGGCGATGCCGCCGGGTGACCTTGATTCGCCCGAGTCGCCACCCGGTACGGTGTACGCCTCGGTGGGTACCGCCGTGTTCGATGATCTTCACCGGGAGCCCCGCGAGTGGACCCAGGTCTACTCGCCGGGGTCGTGGGACGAACTGCTGCGTCGCCTCGGCGATCTTCCGGACGTGGCCTCGTTCGAGGCGAAGACTTGGGATGAGCAGGGACGGTTGAACCGGCCGAGTTTTCTCGTGAGTTCGGTCAGCGGCGGGGGCTACGTTGATCTCGTCAGCACCATCGACGACGCGGTGGCCGGTGATCCTGGCGGGGAGCGGGCGCTTCTGGCGACTGTCCGCGAGGTGGCGGAGTTGGCCGCTCCGCTGGCGGTTGCCGTCGCGGTGCGGGGTTCGCTGACGGATACGCCGCTGGAGGTGGCGCTCAGCCGATCCCCGACTGACTATCGTAAGCGTCCCGCTGAGGTGCTGCGCAACTATGGGTGGCTGACCGTGCTCAGCGACGAGATGGCCGAGCGGGTCGGCGGTGCGGATCGCCTAAGCGCGTCGGGCGCGTTCGTCGAGGTGGAGCCGCTCGCTGCGGGTGGCTGGTGGCTCCAGGCGACGGAAACCTGGGACGAGTACGGCCCGGAGCAGGCGAACCGCCTCTTCGAGCTCCTCGCGCCGGTGCTGCCGGCGGGCCGGCCGGAGATGACGCAAAGGCGGTTCCCGACGATCGCGGATCCACCGGTTCTGGTGACACTGCCGAACGTGGTGGCCGAACGCGACCCACGGGAAATCACCGGCTGAGTTCCCGCAGTCGAATGTCGTCGAAGGCTTGGTCGGCGAGAACCGGCGCGATCGTCCGGAGCGCCGCCGCGGTCCGCAGTGTGGGCTGGAATCCTGCGCAGGCATCACAGTCATCGCCACTGCAGGTGTACAGCGGAAAGAGCTTGGCGAAGTCGGGCTCCGCGGCGAGGTTGAAGCCGTCCTCGTCAACCTCGACCACAGAATGGCGCGCTGACGACTGCACGTCCGGCCTGTCGGCATTGATGTGGGGCGTCGGCGAGTCAGTCGACCGCATCACCCTGACTCTTCCGTCGGACCTCCGCACTGACGTCGGCGAGGCTTTGACCCGTGTGAGCGGCAAGGTCGCACTGGCCCCGCTGTCATCTGTGGTCGCCCGAGCAATCGACCAGGCTGTCGGTGGCGCGGCCCTTGCCGTCCACATCCATGCCGGGGATCGGGATTCCCTCGTTGGCGTTGGCCAGAGCACCGCGTCGCCTCAGAGGGCCCTCCGGTCCCGGTCGCCCGCCCGTGTATGTGTCGCGCTTGAAATCCTGGTCCGGGTTTCCCTGGTGGCCGGGCTGGCCCTTTGACCTGCGCGCATAGGTCAGCGTTTCGTCGATCGGCCCCACCGAGGCTGTTCGAGCCGGCGGTTCCGCAGCGTTGGCATTCGTCGATCGTGGCAACCTGCCGCCGGTGCATTGCGTGCGGCCCGGCTGCCCGAGGGTTCCGGTGACGGTTGTACTGGCCGAGGAGGGGCTGGCACAGGGTCAGTCAGTACGCATGCTGTGAGGCGGGCGCGGCACGGTGGCAGGGGCCATCGGGGGGGCGATCAGACCAGGCGGGGTTCTGTGTGGGGCCCCCGTTTACTCCCCGAAAACCCCGCCTAATCGTTGACGAAGGGTGACAAGGGGCGATAAGCCCCTGGCGGTGTCTCTCCAGCTCAGTGACCACTTTCGGCAAGCAATGACAAGCTTGGTTCGGTTACTGTTGGTAACAAGGGGTCGTCGGTTCGAATCCGGCCGTCCCGACAGCGAGAGGGTTTCCACAGGTCAGAGCCTGTGGGAACCCTCTTTTTCGTGTTCATGGTGGTTCGTCGAGGTCGAGCACGCCGCTTATCGACCCCTTGACTCGACGGGTGACCGACATGGCTCTACTGGACCTCACCAAGCTCACGACCGACCTGTCCTCGACCTGGGCGGGATACCTGCGCGACTGGGACCGGACGCTGCGGGCGGGCAACTACCCGGAGACGACGCGGTACAACTACCTCCTCGCCGCCGCGCAGTTGGCCCGCTACCTGGCCGAGCATTCGCCCGACCCTGATGCCGCCGACGCCGCGGAGGACCCCACCGAGGTGACCCGGGGGCATGCGGAGGCGTTCCAGGCGTGGATGATCGAGACCCGGTCCGCGTCGACCGCGCTGAACAAGCACAAAGGTCTACAGCAATTCTTCAAGTGGTTGCTGGCTGAGGAGGACATCGACCGCGCTCCAATGGACCGGGTCCGACAGCCCAAGACACCACAGAAGCTGATCCCGATCATCCGGGACGAGGACACGAAGAAGCTCCTCGACGCCTGCAAGGGCAAGACCTTCCCGCACCTGCGTGACGAGGCGATCATCCGCCTGTACTACAACACCGGAGCGCGTCTGTCGGAGGTCGGCAATCTCCTGCTCGACGACGTCGACCTGAATACGGAGTCGGTGCATTACCACGGCAAGGGTGCCAAGGACCGCCGGGTGCGGTTCGGGCCGAAGACGGCCCGGGCCATCAGCCGGTACCTCCGGGCGCGCGGCAAACACAAGGGTTCGGAGCTGCCGGATCTGTGGCTCGCCGACCGCGGCGGCCGGAGGTTGGCGGCCAACGGCATCAAGATTCGCCTGAAGCGGTTGGGTCTCGCCGCTGGTGTGGCGAATGTGCACGCCCACCGCTGGCGGCACAACTTCGCCCACGAGTGGAAGCGTGCCGGCGGAAATACCGGC
>NZ_JBEZGJ010000009.1:0-83703 GCF_040649965.1 Micromonospora sp. NPDC048843 | reverse complement strand
CGGGTGCGGTTGCCGGAGTACATGGTCCCGTCCGCGTTCGTCGGTCTCGACGTCATCCCACTCAACGCCAACGGCAAAGTCGACCGGCGGGCCCTACCGGCGCCCGACCGCGCCACGATGGACACCGCTGACGAGTTCGTCGCGCCGGAGACGCCCACCGAACGGCTCCTGGCCGGCATCTGGTCCGAGGTCCTCGGCGTCGACCAGATCGGCGTGCACGACCGCTTCGCCGACCTCGGCGGCCACTCGCTGCTGATGATCAAGGTGCTGGCTGCGGCCAGGCAGGCCGGGCTGACCGTCTCTATCTGGCGCATGTACCAGCACGAGACCCTGCACGCACTCGCCGCGGCCGTCGACGCCGACGAAGCCGAGGCAGCCGAGGAGGCCACGCAGGCCGCCGCCCCCGAACCCCAGGTGACGGTGTCGGCCGAGCTCCTGGCCGACCTGCTCTGGCGGGCCGGCGAGGCACCCGGGGCGCAGGACCCGAAGTTCGCCGTGGCCGCGGCCCTGGTGGACCGCGCCCGCGCGGCGGCGTCCCGGGCCGTCCTGCCGGATCTCGCCGACGGCCTCCGCGCTGTCATGGCGGAGAACCACGTGCCGGGCGCGAGCATCGCGCTGCTGCGCGACGGCGAGGTGGCGGAGACGCTCGGCCTCGGTGTGCTCGGCGCGGAGGCCGACCCGGCCGTCGAGCCGGGCACGATCTTCCAGACCGGGTCGATCAGCAAGCACCTGACCGCGTTCGCCGCCTTGCGGCTCGTCGCGGACGGGGTGCTGGACCTGGACCTGGACGTCGACGCGTACCTCACCTCCTGGCGGCCCGCGGCCGACGCGAACGCGCCGGGCCCGCTCACCCTGCGGCACCTGCTCGGCCACCGCGCCGGACTGGCCCGGCACCGCAGCGTCGGCTTCCGCCCTGGCGAGCCGGTGCCCACGCTGCTGGACCTGCTCACCGGACGGCCGCCCGCGGTCAACCCGGAGGTCCGGCGCGAGCTGGTGCCCGGGTCGGCGTTCCGCAAGTCCAGCACCCACTACTGGGTCGTGCAGCAGGTCCTCGAGGACGTCACCGGCGAAGCCTTCGAGCCGCTCATGCGCCGGCTCGTGCTCGACCCGCTCGCGATGACCAGCAGCAGCTTCGCGCAGGACTTCCCGCGTACGGCGGGGCGCAGCGTCGCGCTCGGGCACGACCGGCGGGGGACGGTGCTGGACGGCGGCTGGCGTGAGCGCGGGCACCTCGCGGCGGCCGGGTTGTGGTCAACCGCGGGCGACCTCGCCACCTTCGCCGCGCAGGTGCGCCGCTGCCTGCTCGGGGAGCCGGGGGCGCTGCTCGCCCAGCCGTACGCGCAGCAGCTCGTCGGCGCCGAACCGGGCAGCTTCTACGGGCTCGGCACGATCGTCGACGACACCGGCGCGGACCTCGAGTTGGGCCACGGCGGCGAACCCGCCGGCTACTGGAACATGGCGATCAGCCGGGTCACCGGTGGCTCCGGCTTCGTCGCCCTCACCAACGCCGACGGCGGCAAGGACGTCGTGCGGCACCTGACCGCCGCGCTCGCCGAGCGCGACGCATCCTTCGGCCGCGGCACTCTCGCGGCCGGCTGGGCGGGCACCGCCGGCCCCGACGCGGGCGCCGCGGCGGCCGTGCTGCGGCCCGTGATCACCGACGACGAGCGTGCCTGATCCGGCGCGCAGCCAGGGAGCGGACATGACCCAGCAACGCGTACGCCATCTGATCTCCATCGACGACCTTACCGACGACGACCTGCGGGCCATCGTCGCGCGGGGCGTGGAATTCTCGGCGGCCGCCGGCGACGGCACCAGCGGACGGGCGGCTCACACCCGCCCGCTCGCCGGGCGGGTGGCCGGCATCTACTTCAGCAGGACCTCCACTCGCACCCGTACGGCCTTCTCCGCGGGTGCGCTGCGGCTGGGCGCGCAGATCATCGCGTTCGGTCCCGCCGACCTGCAGCTGAACACGGGGGAGACCAACGCCGACACCGGCCGGGTCATGTCCCGGATGCTCGACGTGCTGGTCGCGCGGACCGCCGCCGACCCGGCCGAGATGCGCGAGTGGGCGGCGCAGGACCGGATGGCGGTCGTCAACGCGATGAGCGCCGACGAGCACCCGACCCAGGCGCTGACCGACCTCACCACGATGACGCGCCGCTTCGGCCACATCGACGGGCTGCGGGTGCTCTACGTCGGCGAGGGCAACAACACCGCCACGGCCCTGGCCCTGGCTCTCACCCGCTTCCAAGGCGTGACGCTGGAGATGCGCACCCCGCCCGGGTACGGGCTGCCGCCTGCGTACCGGCTCGGGGCGACCGAGCAGGCGGCGCGGTACGGCTGCTCGTTCGCCGAGCGCCACGACATGGACGACCTGCCCGCCAACCTCGACGTCGTCTACACGACCCGCTGGGAGACCACCGGCACGGTCAAGCCCGACCCGCGGTGGCGGGAGGTCTTCGCACCGTTCACAGTGGACGCCGGGCTCTGGCAGGCCAGCCCGAAGGCCGTGTTCATGCACGACCTGCCGGCCAACCGAGGCGACGAGGTGAGCGCCGAGGTGCTCGACGGTCCGGCCAGCATCGCGTTCGACCAGGCGGAGAACAAGATGCACAGCGCCATGGCTGTGCTGGAGTGGTGCCGGCCCGCGGACGGCTCGCCGCGGTGACCGCCGTCGGCCAGGCTCCGCCCGGCAGGGACGCGCCGCCGCCGCTGCGCCGCAACCGCGACTTCCTGCTGCTCTGGTCGGGCGCCGGCGTCTCCTTCGTCGGCGCCCGGGTCAGCGCCGTCGCCTACCCGCTGATCGTCCTGTGGCACACCAACTCGCCGCTGGCGATGTCCGCGGTCTCGTTCGCGGCGCTGCTGCCGGTGCTGCTCGTGCAGTTGCCGGCCGGGGCGCTCACGGACCGGTGGGACCGCCGCCGGCTGATGATCACCTGCGAGGCGGGCCGTGCGCTCGTGCTCGGCAGCGTCGCCGTGGCGCTGGCGCTCGGCTTCGTGTCGGTCGCCCACCTCGCGGCGGCGGCGTTCGTGGAGACCAGCCTCGCCGTCTTCTACAAGCTCGCCGAGCGCGGGGCAGTACGCAACGTCGTGCACCCCGCCCACCTCGGGCAGGCCCTGTCGCAGAACGAGGCACGCAGCCGGGCCGCCGGCCTGATCGGTCAGCCCGGCGGGGTGCTGCTGCATACCGCGGCGCGCTGGGCCCCGTTCTCGTTCTCGGCGCTCGCCTCGTTGATCTCCCTGGTCGCCCTCCTGCTCATCAAGAAGGAGTTCCAGGGCGAACGGGCGCCCCGCCGCAAGCTCACCGCCGAGGTGCTCGACGGGCTTCGGTGGCTGTGGCGGCAGCGGTTCCTGCGCGGAGCGCTGGTTTTCGTGGCGCTCAGCAACATCCTGTTCCAGGTGCTCGCCCTGACCCTGATCGTCGTGGTCAAGGAGGAGAACCGCAGCCCGGCGACGCTGGCCGTGATCGTCGGCATCGGCGGGATCGGCGGCGTCGCGGGCGCCCTCACCGGCGGCTGGTGGCTGCGCCGCCTCACCCAGCGCGCGACCCTGCTCGGCGGCGCGAGCGCCTGGGCGGTGCTGATGAGCGCCATGGCCTTCACCCGCAACCCCGTCGTGCTCGGCGTGCTGTTCGCCGCGACCGGCTTCGTCGGCGCGATCTTCAACGTGACCGCCGCGGTCTACCAGGTACGGGTCACACCCGACGCGCTGCAGGGCCGGGTCGCGGCGGCGATGAACATCGTCGGCTCCGGCACCAACGCGCTCGGCGCACTTGTCGGCGGCGTGCTGCTCGCGGCCTGGGGCGGGGGAGCGACCCTGCACACCATCGGCGCCGCGATGGCCGTGCTGGCCCTCGCGTGTGCGCTGAGCCCGGCACTGCGCGCCGAGGACCGTGCCGTGGGTGTCTCCCGATCCGAGCAGAGCGGACAACGATGACCGACATCCGCCGGCAGGCCCGGCCCGAGGACTGGTTCCGCGCGTACCGCCGGGTCGTCGAACCCCGCGTACGCCTCGTCTGCTTCCCGCACGCCGGCGGCAACGCCCAGCTCTTCCACGGCTGGTCCGCGCTGCTGCCGGCGGACGTGGAAGTGCTCGCGGTGCGCTACCCGGGCCGGCAGGACCGGCTCGCCGAGCCGTGCGCGACCGACATGGCCGAGCTCGCCGACGACATCACTGCGGCGCTGAGCCGGTGTCCGCCGCGCAGCGTCGCGTTGTTCGGGCACAGCATGGGCTCCTCGGTCGCATACGAGGTCACGCTCCGCCTGGAGGCTGCCGGCATCCCGGTGCGCAGGCTCTTCGTCTCGGCCCGCGCGGCCCCGCACCAGGCCCAGCGGACGGGGCTGCACGAGCTGGGCGACGACGCGCTCGTCGCGGGCGTCCGAAGGCTGGGCGATCTCGGTTCGGCGGCGTACGACAACGCCGAGCTGCGCGAGCTCCTGCTACCGGCACTGCGCGCGGACTACGCCCTCATCGAGGGCTACCGGCCGGCGGCTCCGGCCCCGGTGCGCGCTCCGATCACCGCGTACGTCGGCGACCGTGACCCCGGATGCGCGCCGGAGCGCGTCCGCGGCTGGTCCGATCTCACCGCGCCCGGGCGGTTCGAGCTGCACAGCTTTCCGGGTGACCACTTCTACCTGGCACCGCGCCAGGCCGAGCTCGTCTCGCACATCACGAGGCGGCTGTCGTGAACGAGAGGGTAAGTCAGTGACGCAGACGGAGCACACCAAGGTCTGGTCCCCGCTGGAGATCCCTGCGGTCGGCCGCAGCGGGCCGCAGGGGATCGTCGCACGCCTGGGCGACCTGGGCACCGAGCTGGGCGACCTGCTCACCGAGCACAAGGCGCTCGTGTTCCGGGGCTTCGGCATCACGCCGGAGACGCTGGACCCGGTCTTCGACCACCTGCTGCCCAACCGGCTCGCGTACGTGCACGGCAACTCTCCGCGAACCAAGGTCGGCAGCAACGTCTACACCTCCACGGAGTATCCGCAGGAGTTCACCATCTCGATGCACAACGAGATGAGCTACGCGCACGCCTGGCCGACCCGGCTGGCCTTCTACTGCCAGGTGCAGCCGGGCGGCGGGGGCGCCACGCCCGTGCTGGACGCGGCCCTGTGGCTGAACTCGCTCGACCCGGAGGTCCGCGAGGCCTTCGCCGGCGGCGTGCGCTACGTGCAGAACCTGCACGACGGGTACGGCTTCGGCAAGAGCTGGCAGGACACGTTCGAGACCACCGACCGGGCGCAGGTCGAAGCGTTCCTCGCCGACGCGGGTGCCACGTGGGAGTGGAAGCGCGACGGCAGCGTCCGGATCTGCTCGGTGCGCCCCTCCACCATCCGGCACCCGGTGACCGGCGTGGAGGTGTGGTTCAACCAGGCCGATCAGTGGCACACCGCCGGACTCGGCGACGACACCGCGGCCGCCCTGGCCCAGATCATGCCGGAGGAGGACCTGCCGCAGCACGTCACCTACGCGGACGGCTCGCCCATCCCCGCCGAGTACATCCTGCAGATCCGCGACCGAGGGCTGGACAACGCCGTCGACGTCGACTGGCGGGCCGGCGACCTCATGGTCATCGACAACATGGCGCTCGCGCATGGCCGCCGGCCGTTCACCGGCGGCCGCCGGGTCCTCGTCGCGATGTCCGACTGAGTCGCGGCCGACGGCAACGAAGGGAGCACGCCGACATGACGAGCAGCATCAGGCAGACGGTGGCCGCGGTCCGGCGGGCCCCGCACCCCGGCACCGATGTCCACGACTACATCCGGGACAACCGCGAGGACCTGCGCGCGAACCTCAGGGACCGGGGAGCCGTGCTGCTGCGCGGCTTCCCGGTCGGCGGGGTCGAGGGCTTCGACGGTGTGGTCCGGGCGTTCTCCGGCTCGGCCCCGCTCACGTACGCGGAGCGGTCCTCGCCGCGCAGCACCATCCAGGGGCAGGTCTACACCTCGACGGACTACCCCGCCGAGGAGGAGATCTTCCTGCACAACGAGAACTCCTACCAGGCCGTTTGGCCGCAGACGTTGTACTTCTACTGCATCGAGCCGGCGCACACGCGGGGCGCGACCCCGCTCGCGGACATCCGCGAGGTCTACCGCAACCTCGACCCGGCCGTACGCGAGGAGTTCGAGCGGCGCGGCTGGCGGGTGATCCGCAACTTCCACGCCGACTTCGGTGTGCCGTGGCAGCAGACCTTCGGTACCGACGACCGGTCCACAGTGGAGGTATACTGCCGCGACAAGGGCCTGACCCCGCACTGGCGCCCGGACGGTGGCCTGCGGACCGTGGCGGTGCGCTCCGCGGTGCACACCCACCCGGTGACGGGCGAGCGGGTTTGGTTCAACCACGCCACGTTCTTCCACGTGACCACGCTCGCGGAGGACGTTCGGGAGGGGATGCTGGCGATCTTCGAGGAGGAGGATCTACCGACCAACACGTACTACGGCGACGGCGGGCGCATCCCGGACGACGTTATGGACCACCTGCGCGCCACGTACCGGGCCGCGTCGTCCCGTTTCGACTGGGAGCGCGACGACGTCCTGGTCGTGGACAACATGCTGGCCGCCCACGCGCGGGAGCCTTTCACCGGGCCCCGCCGGATCGCGGTGGCGATGGCGGAGCCGTCCGCCTGAGCCGTTGCGCGGCAACTGCGCGACAAGTCGTGCCCCCAGACATCCCGGCCGCACCCGGCGGGACTGTCTGGGGGCACTGGTCCTTCGGGTCGCCGGGAGCCCGCAATGGGGGAAACGGGCTCCCGGCGGGACCGACCCGAAGCGGTCGGTGCCCGGCGCTGTCAGGGCCGGGCGGCGCTCACTCGCGGGCGCCGGCCAGCTCCACCGGGCGGGTGCGCAGCGCGCCGGCGGCGGGCAGCACGGAGGCGACCACGGCGACCACCACGCACGCCCCCAGCGTCGCCGCGAGCGTCTGCCAGGGCAGCACCACGCTGGACCAGACCGACAGGGCGGCCAGCGAGCCCCAGATGCCCAGGATGTTGACCACCGTCACGATCGTGCCCAGCACCGCGCCGACGACCACGACGGTCATCGCCTCCACGGCGACCAGGATGAGGATCTGCCGCTTCGTCGCACCGGCGAGGCGCAGCACCGCGAGGTCGCGTACCCGGTCGGAGGTGGCCATCACCATGGTGTTGCCCAGCGCGATGCCGGTGTAGATCAGCGCGATGCCGAGCACCACCAGGTAGCCGACGCGGGTCTGGCGGCTGTTGCTCGGGTACTCCGACTGGATCCACTCCGCCCGGGTCTGCACATCCGCGCCGGTGGGCTGCAGGGCGGCCCGGACCGCCGCGGTCCCGGCGCTCGCGTCGGCGCCTGCGGCCCAGGTGACCTCCAGCCGATCCGGCGTGACCCCGGGAGCGTTGCGCGGGGTCAGGTAGACGCCGTTGTTGCCGGTGCCGGCGGCGATCACGGCCGCGATCCGCAGCGACTTCTTGGTGCCGTCGCCGAGCCACACGTCGACCTGCTCGCCGACGGTGTGCTGCGCCCACTCCTCGTTGACGACGATGCTGCTGTCGTCGAGGTCGGCGATGTCGCCGGCCTGCACCGGCAGCTTGCGCGCTGCGGTGAGCTCGCCCGGGTCGACGGCCTGCGCGTCCGAGCGGATCAGCGCCGTGCCCTCCTCGAGGGTGTAGACGGCGGTGGCGGCGCTGGCCATCACCGTGGCTCCGGGCACCTGGCGGACCTGCGCCACCGTCTGGGCGGCGAAACCCCCGGCGGCGTCGTCGGCCTGCACGATCAGGTCGGCGCGGGTCTGCTCCCGGATCTCGTTCGCCTTCGCCTCGTTGATGGTCGCCGTCGCACCCAGCAGCGAGCCGGCCAGCGCCACGGTCACCAGCACGGGCGCCGCGATCGCCGCGGTGCGCCGCACGCCGGCGGCCGCGTTCTCGCGCACCAGCATGCCGGTGGCGCCGGGCAGTTGGGCCGGGAGCCACGCGAGCAGCCGGGTCAGCGGCCGCACGAGGATCGGCGCGAGCAGCGCCACCGCGGTGATCAGCAGCATCGGCTGGGTGGTGTATGTCTTGCGGTGCAGCGCCTCGCCCGGGTCGGCGATCAGCCGCCAGACGAGCATGCCGAGCCCGGTAGCGAGCAGGCCGGCACCGAAGATCCAGCGCCCCAGCGTCATGGCCCTGGTGTCCACCGAGGCCTCCCGCAGCGCCTCGACGGGACGGATGCGCCCCGCCCGCACCGTGGCGACAGTGACCCCGCCGAGCGCGACGAGCAGCCCGGTCCAGAACGCCACGTGGTACGGCCAGGTGTACGCCCCGATGGTGAACCACGGGGGCGCGAGCTGTTCGTCGACGAGCAGGCTCGCGAGCCACGGGGCGCCGTACGAGCCCAGCACACACCCGGCGACCGAGGCGAGCACGCCCACCACCACCGCCTCCATGAACATCATCGAACGCACCTGCCGCGGGGTGGCGCCGGCGGTGCGCATCAGCCCGATCTCGCGGCGCCGCTGGGCGACGGCGAAGGCGAAGGTGGACGCCACCACGAAGACTGACACGAACGTGGTGACGCCGCCCGCCGTGCCCAGCAGGGCGTTCATGGCGATGAGGGCGTCGCGGTCGCGGTTGGGCTCCGGGTCGGCCTTGTGCCGGTCGCTGCCGGTGAGCACCTGGACGTCCGAGCCGGCGCCGACCACCGTACGCACCATCTCGGGCGCCGCCTGCACGACCAGGTTGTCGATGCGCGGCGAAAGTTTGGTGGCCTCCGCGTCGGCGAAGAAGATGGGCTCCTCGAAGCGGGCCGGCGCGACCACGCCGGCGACCGTACGCGTGCTCAGCCCTGCCGGCGTGCGTACCGACAGCGCCTTGCCGACCAGGGACGCGTCGCCGGGGAGCACCACCTCGGTGGGCATGCGGGGCTCGTGCCCGGCGGTCAGCCGGTATCCGCCGAACGCGGCGATCGACCACGGGTGCCCGACCAGGCCGTCGTCGCCGCCGGGTCCGACCACGCGTACGGGGAACGACCGGTCGGCGACCGTGGGGGCCTTCGCGGCGAGCGCCTTGGCGACCTCGGGCGCGACGCCGCGCGGCTGGGCGAGGGGCTGGGTGCGGTCACCGATCGGCGAGGGCACCCGCAGCTCGTCGGCGCCGCGCACCACGACCGGCGCGCCGGCGAAGCGCTCGGGCTTCTGGTCGGGGGCGTCGAGGGTCGACGCGAGCCCGAGGCCCATCGTGGCGATCAGCGCCACGCCCAGCGCCAGCGCGACGAACGTGCCGACGAGCGTCACCCAGCGGGTCCGCAGGGTGCTGAGGGTCACGGTCAGCACGCGACGATCTCCATCTGGGTCATCCGGGCGGCGACGGCCTCGGCCGTGGGCGCCTCGAGCTCGCCGTTGAGGTGGCCGTCGGCGAGGAAGACGACGCGGTCGGCGTACGACGCGGCGACCGGGTCGTGGGTGACCATCACGATCGTCTGCCGCTGCTCGTCCACCATGGCCCGCAGCATCGTCAGGACCTCGCGGCTGGTGGTGGAGTCCAGCGCGCCGGTGGGCTCGTCGCCGAAGAGCACCTCGGGCTGGGTGATCAGCGCCCGGGCGATCGCGACGCGCTGCTGCTGGCCGCCGGACATCTCGCCCGGCCGGTGCTTGGCCCGACCCGCGAGCCCGACCTGGGCCAGCACGTCCTGCACCTGCGAGCGGCCGGGCCGGCGCCCGGCCAGCCGCAACGGAAGCGCCACGTTCTGCTCGGCGGTCAGCGCCGGCAGGAGGTTGAAGGACTGGAACACGAAGCCGATGCGCTCGCGGCGCAGCAGGGTCAGTTTCGTCTCGTTGAGCGTCGTCAGGTCCGTCTCGCCGAGCAGCACCGAGCCGGAGGTCGGCCGGTCGAGGCCGGCCGCGCACTGCAGCAGCGTCGACTTGCCCGATCCGGAGGGGCCCATGACGGCGGTGAAGGTGCCCTCGGTGAAGGACAGGGAGAGGTCGTTCAATGCGGTCACCGCTCCGTCGCCCGCGCCATAGGTGCGGGTGACGTTGCGGAGCCGGATCGCGTCACGGGTCATGGTTCAACCTTGGTGTACGGCGAGGCTTTGCACAGCCTCGCGGGAGCGAATCTTTGGGGTAGTGCTAGCGATACCGGGAAGGGGCACCGGCGTCGGGAGACGCCGGTGCCCCTTCCCGGGTGGAACGGTCAGACCGTGACGAGCGCGGACTCCCGGCTCAGGGCCGGCGTGCGCTCGAGCTCACTGTTGAGCACGGCCTGATAGGTGCGGGTGATGTGCGCTCCCGGATCCACGCCGAGCTCGTCGGCGAGCCGGCGGCGCCCCTCGTGGAAGATCTGCAGCGCCTCCGCCTGCCGTCCGTTGCGGCACAACGCCGTCATCAGCTGGGCGCGCATCCGCTCCCGCAGCGGGTGGTCGGCGACGAGCCCGGTCAGCTCGGCGACGAGCTCACGGTGCCGGCCGAGCATGAGATCGGCCTCCACCCTGTTCTCCACCGCGGCGGTCCGCAGCTCCTCCAGGCGAGGCAGCTCCACCGCGGCCATGTGCTCCGTGACGTTGGACAGCGCGTGGCCGGGCCACAGCTCGAGTGCCTCCCAGAGGCAGTCGCTGGCCCGTTCGTACCGTCCGTCCTGCAGCGACTGGCGGCCCTGTTCGGCGAGGTCCTCGAAGCGCACGAGGTCCACCTGAGCGCCGCCGGTGCGGATCACGTACCCCGGAAGTCGGCGCTCGATCTCCGCGCCGCCGCCGAGCTGCTTGCGCAGCCGCGAGACGTACGTGTAGATCTGGGCGCCCATCGTGACCGGTGGCGACCAACCCCACAGCAGGTCCGCCAGCCGGCCGTCCGAGACCACCCGTCCCCGGGCGAGCAGCAGCGCCGCCAGGACGGTCGTGACCTTCGTGCCCGAAAGGGTCACCCGGGTCATGTCGTCGCGGGTCGCCTCCACCGGACCGAGAATCCTGAATTCCATGTATCCCCCGCTGCCGAACCGTGTTGGGTGCCCACCGGTCATGGGCGATCAACCCGGAGTAATCCTCCGGGGTCCCAACCTTCACCCGGGCGTCCCTACGGCGTCAGGAGGCTGCGATGGCAGCAGGTTGCCACGTGCGAATCCCGCAATGGGGCGACAAATATGGAAGTCTTACGAGTATTCGCTCACGTAACGAGGCTGGTGACACTGCCTGCCCCGCGGGCGACGAGGACGCCGATGAGCGTCCAGGTCACCGCCCACACCACGCTTCCCGCCACCGACCAGGTCAGATACGCGCGCCAGGGGGTCCGTACCATGCCGCACAGTGTGGGCACGAGCGTGCGCAACCCGGGCAGAAACCGTCCGATGAGGACGGCCGCGCTGCCCCGCCCCTCGACCAGTTCGAGCGCCTTCGCGGTGTGCCGGCGGCGCAGCCCGTCACCCCTCGCCGCGGTGGACGCCGCCGCCTTCCACCGCTTACCGGCCCAATATCCGATCAAGTTGCCGAGCACGGCGCCGAGCAGAGCGGCGGCGATGGTCGCGGGTAGCGGGACGACCCGGTGCGAGGCGAGTATCCCGCCCACGACCACCGCGCTCTGTCCCGGCACCAGAATGCCGATGAAGGGAACTGCCGCCTCGAGCGCGGGAAGCAGCAGGACCACCAGCAATGTGCCCCACAGTCCCAGCATCATGACGTTGCCGGCCAGCCAATCGGTCATGGGGTGCTCACCCTTCAGTGGGGTGGTCGTTGCGGTGCGGATGCACTTCATCAAGAGAACAGGATTTGTGGGCCCGACACACGCCTCCGGAAGTGAGTCTTGTTGGTAACGCAGGCACTACCTCCGCCGGTCGCACCTGCTGGCTGGAAACGCGATCACCGGCCGTCTACGGTTGTCCAGGTGAGCGCGCAAAACGTATGGCAGGCCCTGGCCCGGCCGGCTTTCCTGCTGTCCGGGTGGCCTTTGCGCTCGATCGGATATCTGATCGCCAATGCTCTGACGGGATTGCTGACGCTGGTCGTCGCGGTGCTTCTGCTCTCGGCCGGCGGACTGCTCGCGGTCGTGGTCGTCGGCATCCCGCTGCTGGGCGCGATCGCCCTGCTCGGCCTGCCCGTGGCGGTCGTCGAGCGCTGGTCGCTGCGGATGATCGACGCCCGGCCGGTGCCCGACGCCCACCGCATCCCGCCGCGCCCGGGGCTCACCTCGTGGCTGCGGACCCGCTTCACCGAGCCGGTCACGTGGCGCGAGCTCGGCTACGCGGCGCTGCTCATGCTGGTGCTCTGGCCCATCGACCTGCTCGCCGTGACCCTGGGGGTGACCGTGCCGCTCGCGCTGCTCGCCACCCCGCTGCTGCTCGCCACCGTCGGCGAGGGCGAGCAGGTCAACGTGCTGAAGGCGTACGCGGTCACCACCTGGTCGGGCGCGTTCGCCGCCTGCGCCGTGGGGGTCCTCGCGCTGGTCGCCTGCGCGTACGGGCTGGGCCTGCTCGCCGGCTCGCGCGGGGCGCTGGCCCGGGTCCTCATCACCTCGACCGGCAGCCAGCTGGGGGAGCGGATCACCGAGCTGACCCGCTCCCGGGTACGCCTGGTCGACGCATTCGAGGCCGAGCGCGGCCGTATCGAGCGGGACCTGCACGACGGCGCCCAGCAACGGCTCGTCACCCTCACGATGATGCTCGGGGTGGCCCGGCTCGACGCGCCGGCCGGACCGCTGGCGGAGCAGCTGACCCGCGCGCACGACGAGGCCGGAATGGTTCTGGTGGAGCTGCGGGAACTGATCCGCGGCATTCACCCGCCGGTCCTCACCGATTTCGGCCTGGCGGAGGCGGTGGATGATCTCGCGGCCCGCTCGGCGATCCCGATCGACGTTTCCCTGACGGTGCCGCAACGATTCTCCCGGCCGATCGAGTCGACGGTCTATTTCGTCGTCTCGGAAGCGCTGTCGAACATGGCCAAACATTCCGGCGCCGACCGCGGGGAGATCTCCGGCGGATATGCGCAAGGCCGCCTGACGGTGAGCATCTGCGACAACGGTCGTGGCGGCGTCGACATCGACGCAGGGACCGGCCTGCTCGGCCTCGGTGACCGGGTCTCCGTCGTCGATGGCAGACTGACGCTGTCCAGCCCACCGGGCGGACCCACCCGAATAGTTGTGGAGATTCCTTGCCAGCCGCTTCCGAACTCCGAATAGTCCTCGCCGAGGACGGCGTTCTGCTGCGGGAGGGCCTGATCGGGCTGATGGCGCGGTTCGGTCACCGGGTCGTCGCCGCGGTTTCCGATGCCGACGGCCTGCGAGAAGCGGTCGAGACGCACGACCCCGACGTGGTCGTGACCGATGTGCGCATGCCGCCGGGATTCAAGAACGAAGGGCTGCGCGCCGCGGTGGAATTGCGCCGCACACACCCGGCCCTGCCCATCCTCGTGCTGAGCCAGTACGTCGAGACGATGTACGCGACGGAATTGCTGAACGCCGGCGACGGAACGGGCGTCGGCTACCTGCTCAAGGACCGGATCGGGCAGGTGGAGGAATTCCTCGACGCCCTTGACCGGGTCGTGGCGGGTGGCACAGTGGTGGATCCCGAGGTCGTGCGACAGATGCTGCGCCGGCGCCGCAATCCCCTCGAAGCGCTGACCAACCGTGAGCGCGAGGTGCTGGCTCTGGTCGCCGAGGGCCGGTCCAACGCCGCGATCGCCGCGAAGCTGGTGGTCACCGAGGCGGCAGTGGCCAAGCACATCCGCAACATCCTCTACAAGCTCGACCTCCCGCAGACCGAGGAGAACCACCGGCGCGTGCTCGCGGTGCTCACTTTCCTGCGATCCTGAGCCCTGACCTGCGGATCCTCGCCCTCCGCCCGGGCTCGCCGCGTTCGGTGCCCGGCGCGGGCCGAGCCCGGGGATCGATGGCATCTTCCGGCCATGGCAACTTTCTGCCACCGCCTCCAAACAGGACTGAAACCTAACTTGCGCGCCTCGTTCACCACCTTCGATGGGGTTCGCCGGGTTTAAGGGCCTTGGGTTGGCGACGTTGTTTCGTGCAGAATTCCCACCGTCCGTCGCGCTCCGCCGCGGGTGGTGCGGTTCGGTGGTCATGGGGGAGGAGCAGGATGCTGGCCGATCTCGGCTTGGGAACGGATGCTGAGGCTGTCTATCAGCAATTGCTGAAACATTCGGTAGCGACCGCAGTTGATATATCTCGACAATTGAAATGGTCGTCACAACGGGTGCACGCCGCCCTCGAGGAATTGGCAAGGCTCTCCCTCGTGCGCCCGTCGCTGGAGGCGCCGGACGCGCTGCGGCTCATCCATCCGGAGATCGGCCTCGGCATGTTGCTTCAACGTCGGGAGGCTGACCTGCTGGAACGCCAGCGAGCAATGGTCGACACGCGCGCCGCGATCAGCCAAATGGTCGTCGAATACGGCGAGACCCGTCCGCATTCGGACCGGGTCAGCGTACAAGCACTGACCGACCTGGATTCCATTTACGCCTGCAGCGAGCGACTATCACAAACCGTCGTCAGCGAGGTGGCCGTCGTCGCCCCGAGCGTCTTCCGCGGCCCGGAAGGACGGGTCTTGGAAACGGTCGACACGCGCCTGCTGTCCCGGGATGTCACTGCACGATGCATTTTCCTGGACAGCATCGTGAACGACGCCGAATCCACCTCCCGCGCCTGCACCCTGATCGACGCGGGCGCCCAGATCCGCACGGCGCCCTACCTGCCGCCCCGCATGACCATCTACGACCGGGCGACCGCCATCCTCGACCTGGACCCCGAATGCCCCGGCAGCGGCGCCCTGGTCCTGACCGGCGCCGCACCCGTCGCCGCACTGCACGCGCTGTTCGAGAACGTCTGGCGGCAGGCGAGCCCGCTCGGCAAGGGCGAGCAGACACCGGACGAGGAACTGACCCGGCAGGAGCGAGTGATCACGGAACTTCTCGCCGCGGGCTACACGGACGAGGTGGTGGCCCGCAAGCTCGGCGTTTCGGTCCGCACGGCCAGGCGCATCGTGGCGTTCCTGATGAAGCGGTTGCGCGCCAGCAGCCGCTTCCAGGCCGGCGTCCGCGCTGCCGAACGGGGCTGGATCAGCTCCGGCCGGGTCTGAACCGCTCTGGCCGGATCGAACGGCTGCGGCCGGAGCTGAACCGCTCCGGCCGGAGTGGGTGCCCTCGACGTGGCGTGACCTGCCGGAACGGTTCGGGCCGTGGAAGACCTGCCACGAACAGCTACGCCGCTGGACCGCGGACGGCGCCTGGGATCGGATCCTGGCCGCAGCGCAAGTCCGCCTTGCGCCGCGCCTCCGCAGCGGGGCCAGGGTTCGGGCGGGTCCCGCGATATAGATGCCGTATAGCGACCACCCCCACGCTGGCGTGACTTCGCGCTCCTGGAAGGGACGGTTCAGCCATGGACACAGGGACACGCCCGGCCCCGAGCCCGCGCCCGTTCGAACCGGTCGAGGTGCGTCTGCCGGGTCACGCTCCCGTCTGGGGCGTGGGCTCGGCCGAGACCATGTCAGTGTGGCGCGAGATGACCCCGGACGGCATGTACGGCCGCGCCGCCGCCCGTCTGCGCCCGGGCGACCGCGTACTCGACATCGGCGCGAACATCGGGCTGGCCTCGGTGTTCTTCCACGATGTCCAGCCGGGGATCACGACCGTCGCCGTCGAGCCCGCCCCCGACCTGTACGCCTGCCTGCAGGCCAATCTCGCCGCGCACGTCCCCGGCTCACGGGCCGTGAGGGCTGCGATCACCGACCACGTGGGTCACAGCAGGTTCGTCTATTACCCGAACGCCCCGAGCAACTCCGGGCTACACGCCGACCCGGTGACCGATGACGCGCTGACCCGCCGCTACCTGGAGAACTCCGGTGTGGAGGAGGAGTTCATCGAGATGGTGCTCGAGGGGCTGCACGACGGTGTGAGCCTCGAGGTGCCGACGCTGACGGTCTCCACGCTGCTGCGCGAGCGCCCGTACGGCGACATCGCGCTGCTCAAGGTCGATGTCGAGCGCGCCGAGCTGGAGGTGCTGCGAGGTGTGGAGGCCGCCGACTGGCCCCGTATCGGTGAGGTCGTGGCCGAGGTGCACGACGAGTGTGGCCGCCTCGACGCCTGTTGCGAGCTGTTGCGGGCGCAGGGCTTCCGCATCAGCGTCGATCAGGATCCCGCGCTGGCCGGGACGGAACTTTATGAGATCGAGGCCCGACGCGCCTGACCGGGGGCGCGATGCCTCACATCGGGGTGCCGTACCGTCCAGGCCCGCACGGTGTGTTGGATGCCGCCGTCCGGTCCGATCGGCACGCGCCGGCGCAGCGCATCGTGCACGGCGGCCTGCTGGTCGCTGCTCAGCGACTTCAGGCCTGTCAGTCGGGTGTGCTGAACGTGCGGCATTGTTGGCGGGTGGCGGTTTCGCCTCGGGTGAGACGGCGAAGCACCCGGAGGGGGTCGCTGCGGCATGGGCCACGCGCCATCGGCGTTTCTTGTCGGAAGATCGAGAAGGCCCCTCTGTCGTGCCTGGTGACTGACTGAGTGACTACGCTTCACCGTCGAAGATCCGATCCATGGCGACTGCGTCGCCCAGGAGCACCGGCCGTAGTTGGTGCCGGTAGACGCTCTCGGTGACCGCCGTGCCTGAGTGGCCGCAGAGGTCCGCGATCTGTTCGAGGCTCATGCCGCTGTCCGACAGTAGGGACACGAAGCTGTGCCCGGGGTGTCCAGTCGCGCGGGTCGAGGCCCGCTTTGGCGACGACGGGGCGGAAGGCCCGAAGCATGTTGTGCCGGTCGAGGGCCGTGCCGGCGGTAGAGGCGAAGACGAGGTGGTGAGGGACAGGCTGGCCTTGGCACTCGCGGTGGGTGGTGAGCGCGGTGACGCAGCGGGCCGGCAGAGCCAGGGTACGACGCGACTTCCTTGGTCTTGGTGTCTCCATCGGCGCGGACCGAGCGCCAGACCTGAATGGATGGCGGCACCGGGGGATCGTTGGCCGGCTTGCCGGCGAGGTCGACGTTGGTGTCGCAGGGAATGACGCACCCGCAGATCGCTCAAGTCGTCGGCATGACACGCGCCCGCGTTGGACAGCTCCCGTCGTCTGGACCCCGACCGGAACGAGCGATGCTGGGCAGTGGCCCACTCACCGACGCGGTCGGCGGCAATCTCGAGGCGGGCAGAACAACCCCTTACGCGGTCGTCTCCGCCGAAAAATGCTGGCCGCGTACGAGAAGCTGTCCAACCTGGCCCGGGGACTCGCCTTGAGGACCGAGTACGAGGTGGTGCCCCCTGCCGTTCGTCGGGCAGGTGCTCGCGTCCGATCCGAAGCTGGGCTTCGGCGTCGGTCTGTGCCCAGCACTATCGATGCTGGTCGGCGGTCCACAGAAGATCGGTAATGGCAAATTCCGGTAGCTCAAGTTCAGCCGCCGGGGTGACTTGGAACGTCCCACCCGACGCCTCCGGCGTCCAACCAGCACTCAGCCCGTAACAGACAAGAACGCGTACGTTCGCAGCTGTCGGGAACGGATACGTTTCCCCACTGCCATGCACGTCGGTCTCGACGTACCGATAGCCAGAGGCAACGGTGGGTTCCGAGGAGGGCAGCTCGGTCAAGTCGACTTGTAGGACACGGCCGTTCTTTCCTGAACCCCACACGCGGAGCCTTATGCAGCGGTGCAGACGACCGTCGGGGCCAGATACGGATCGGATGTCGGCCTTCCAGGTGGCGGCGTCGCCACTGTGACCAGCGCAAACGGTGGGCGATGCTACGGGTCGGTCGGGCGAGCAGGACGTTGATCAGACGGCCGATCTCGTTGACGGTCAGCCCGATCATGTCGGGCTGAGCGTGGCGGTCTGCTGCTCGGGCATCCGTGGCGCAGATCGCAAGGACGGCGAGGGCGGCCAGGGCGAGGGTGGTGAGCCGGTGCCACGAGGTCCAGCGGCGGACTTGGTGCTGGTCAAGACCGACCTGACCCTTTCCGGCCTGGAACGACTCCTCCACGATCCAACGAAGCGATGGTCTACTACGCCGAGCACGATGCCTACCGGCCTGAGTGACTAACTGGATGACGATCACGGAGTACACGGCTGGACGTTGGCGGACGACGATGGACGCTGACGCCAGCCCAAGGCGTGCGTTGAGGGAGCTTGACGGGTTCTGATCGTTGCCTGGGGGCCAAGGGGGCGTCGGTACGAATCGGGCCGTCCGGTCAGCGCGGTGGGATCTTCGCAAGGTTTTGTCGGTCCCCCGTTACCCCCCCGAAAATCCCGTCCGTGGTTGACGGTCAGTGACAAGAGGTGATCAACGCTTGATCGGGCCTGTGCGGCTCCGGATCACCCCTGACAGCAAGCAGCGGCTCAAGTTTTTGCGGTTGGCCACCGCACCGGCTCGCCGGCTGGAAGCCGGCGGGGCGCAGACACAGGGTGACGACAACGCAGGAGGGTGTTGTCCAGGGTCTGGTTCGTCACGGGCACTTGGCGCCGGCTAGCGCAGGGAGCAGGCCGCTCGGCCCGATTCCCGTCGGCTGGATGCCTGCGGCTTTTCTGTGCTCGTCTCGTATGTGCTTGTTGCGTCTGCATGTTGCTGTTCGCATGTTGAAAATTGGCGGCAGGGGGCCGGTTCTGGCGGTGGGATTCCAGTCAATTGCGGTCTGGGAATCCTTTGCCGTCGGCTCATAGTGTGGGATGAGCGTCACGACTGAGGAGTAAAGGTGGAAATATGGCCGCTTCGGGCGATTCAATATGGACGGCCATTATCGTGGTGATATCAGATTGGGCGCGGCCCTCCGATGATTGTCCAGGTGGGCTGGTCGTAGCCCCGGAGCCCGGTAGTGACCTGGGGTTCGTTGGCGATAGCCCGGGCGTAGTAGACGACAGGTGATTTATTGGGTTTCATGGACATCATTCCACGCTTCTGACTACCGGTCCTTTTCTGCCGGTTGTGGTGCGATGCCGGGAAGAACTGCATCTCGCCGCCACCTGTTCAATAGGGGTTGACCGCCGCGGTTTGTTTCGACAATTGGCGGTGCTCCGGTATAGTGCGACCAATTCCCATTGAGTGTGCCGGAAGGCGTCTGGTCTGCGTGATGACACCTGGGCTGGAAAGCGCATCATCGAGCCCGCGCTTCGTCGGGCGACGACCACAGTTGGCACGTATCGGGAGAGCCCAGGCCGCCGTGCTGAGCCGTGGCTGGCAAATGGTCTGCGAGGTGGTCGGAGAGCCGGGCATCGGCAAGACCCGGTTCGTCCGCGAGGCCCTGGAGCGGTGCGACTCCACAGTCCCCTCGGCCGTCGGGACCTGTTCGCCGGATGAGCGAGGAGTCCCCTTCCATGTGTTTCGACATGCCTTTACGGAGGGGCAGTCACTCCGACGCGGGGTGCGTGCTGGACGGCCCACTGGGGAGAGCTGGGCGGAGTCCGTCGCCGCGGTGCCGGCGTCGCCGGCGCGGGCATCGGACGCCCGGCGGTTCCGGACTTACCAGCTGGCCCGCCGGCTGATCGGCCTGGCGGCACGGGACGGTCTGGTGCTGGTCCTCGACGACCTGCACTGGGCGGATGCCTCCTCCACCGGTCTGATCACCCACCTACTGCGGTATCCGGTGCCCGCCCCGCTGCTGCTCGTGCTCGTCTACCGCCCGCGGCAGATGGCGACCCCGATGCCGTTCGGGCTACCGGATCCCGACAAGCACGCCGATGTGGAACCGACGTCACGCGATCGGATCGAACTTCGCCCTCTCAGCCTCGCCGAGGTCGCGCTCCTGCACCCCCACATCGACCACGTGGAGCTGCGCGCCCGGTACGACCTGACCGACGGCAACCCCGGTTACCTGGCGGTGCTGCCGAGCGACCCCACCTCGAACAGCGCGGACCCGGTCCGTGAAGCACAGGGTGGCCGGCTGTCCGACGCGGCGGTGGCCGTGCTGCGCCGCGAGTGGACGGACCTACCCCCCGTCGAGCTGGCCTGTCTGCGGGCCGGGGCGATCGTCGACGCGCCCTTCACCGCGGACCTGCTCGCCGAGGTTGCGCAGGTCCCGACGTCACTGGCGGTCGAGGCCTGCTGGCGGCTGGCCCGGCTTGACCTGATCCGCCGCGTCCCCGGCACCGGACGGTTCGCCTCCCGGCACCCGGTGCTGCGGATGGCGGTCGCTCAGGACACCGACACGCAGTGGCAGGTGGAGGCGTGTGCGCGGGCGCTCACCGCGCTGGTCGATCTGGGCGCGCCACCCGCGGATCGGGCCCGCTACGCGGAGCGCCTGCTCGCCCTGCCGAACGGTGGCTGGGCCGACCGCTGCGTCAACGTGCTCTGCCGGGCCGCGCAGGAGGTCCGGCGCGAGACGCCGGACCTGGCCATCCGCTGGCTGCGACTGGCGCTGCGTGCGCTGCGGCCGACGGCCGGTCTGACGCGACGTCGCCAGGACGTGTCGCTCGCGCTGGCCGAGATCACCGGGGAGGCGGGGAACCTGGCCGAGAGCAGGGCCCTGCTCCAGGAGATCGTGCCGCTGTTCTCCGCCGACCCGGAGGGACGGCGGGCGCAGGCAGTAGCTCTCTGGGCGCGCGTGGAACGTCTGCTCGGCAACTACGCGGAGGCGGTGGCCATCAGCCGGCGGGAGCTGTCCGCCCTGCCAGCCGATGCCGGACCTAGCGACAGCTACCGCCTCGCCACCGAGATCGGCGTCGCCGGCATCCTGGCCGGCCGCCCCGTGACCGGGCTGCCCGACGTGCTCAGCGGAGATCTCGGCGGCTCCGGCGCGGACCGGGCCAGCCTGCTGGCGGTGCGTAGTCTGGCCGCCAACCTCGACGGCGCACTCGACGCCGCCCAGGGCTTGCTCGATGCCGGCGCCGGGATCGTCGACTCGCTGCCGGACCGGGACGTGCGGGACCACCCCGACTGCTTCACCGCACTCGGCCTGAGCGAGTTGTATCTCGAACGGCAGGCCGACGCGGTGCGGCACCTCGACCGAGGGCTGACACTCGTCCGCGCCTCGCACCGCGACGACGGACTGTGCCAGCTGCTGCTCGGTCGTAGTCAAGTGGCCTACCACGGCGGGCAGCTGAGCGCCGCCATCGGATTGGCTACCGAGGCGGGCATCGTTGCCCGGCGCATCGGCAGTCGCGACCTGTTGAGCTTCGCCCTGGCGTTCGAGGCGGAGGCGACGGCGTGGCGTGGTGGCCTTCGGGACGACGACCGGGCGGTGGCGCTGGCCCGCAGCGCCGCCGGAATCGCCACCGACCTCGCCACCTGGTGCGGTCGTACCGCCGCGACGGCGCTGGCGACCGCGGCGCTGCTGGCGGGTGATCCGGCGACCTGTGCCGAACTGGTGCGCTCAGCCGGCGGCGACAGCCGGCTGAGCCGTCTCCAGACGTCCCTCCGGCCCAGGTGGTACGAGCTGCTCTGCGCCGCCGCGCTCGCCGCGGGCGACGTGGCAGACGCCGAGCGGCAGGCGCGGCTGGCATTGGCCGAGGCGGATCAGGTCGGTCTGCCCGGGCAGCGGGGCTTCGCCGAGTCGGCGTACGGCGAGGTGCTGCTCGCCCGCGGCGAGGTCCGGGCGGCGTTGCTGCACCTGGAGACCGCGGCTGACCTGTTCCGCGCCGGCGGGATGGTGCTACGGCGCAGCCTCGCCCTGGCCTCCCTGGTCCGGGCAGCCGAAGCCGCCGACCAGGCCGGCCTGGCGGCGCGGGCCCGCCGCCGGGCGCTGGAACTGGCCGGGTGGTGCGGAACGGAACGGGTCGGCCTGCGACTGGCCCGTCCGGTCGGCCCGCGCGAGGTCGCCGCCCTGACCGACAGGGAGTGGCACATCGCGCGGCTGGCGGCGACCGGGGCCACCAGCCGACTGATCGGGCGGCAGCTGAACATCAGCCCCCGCACGGTTGAGGCGCACCTGACCCGCCTCTACCGCAAGACGGGCGTCGCTTCCCGGTCGGGCCTGGCCGCCTGGGTCGCTCGTCTCGATGACACCGATCGGTGACCGCATTCCAGGCCGGATGACGTCGTTCGGTGCAACGTCGACAGGCCGGGCAGCACGAGGCCGCGCCGCCACCGTCGTGGCCGGACAGCCGCTCACATACTCGACTGCATCGGGCGCGATTCCCGTGCACCGGTGGTGGATGGAGGACGAGATGCTGGGCAGAAGATCCGTCAGCAGCCCGCGTACCCTCGCCGGGCCGGTGCGGGTGATGCCGTTCGCCGCCGCCACGGTGGCGTTGCTCGTGCTGACCGGCTGTGCTGGTGAGCCAGTGGACGCGGCGACCCCGGCACCTCACGGTTCGGCCACTTTCGGTCGGGACCGGGCCGCGCTCGTGCTCACCGTCTTCGACCAGGCCGACTCGGCCGCCTCGGTGGCCGGTGACGTCGAGGCGCTGCGGGCGCAGGAGGTTTCGCCCTCGCTGGACATCAGCATCGCCGCAGTACGTCGGGCCGCGTACAACCAGCGTGCGCAACCGTCCTTCCAGCACATCAACCCGGTCTTCGCGGTACCACCCGCCGACCCGGCCTGTTTCCTCGCCACGGCGACTCTCCGGCTGACCGGCTCGGAGCTGGCGCCCACGGACGTCAGCCAGTTCGTGCTCGGTGCTGACGGCCAGTGGAAGCTCAGTCACAACGTTCAGGTCACCCAACCTTCGCTGGTGGTCGCCCGGAGCATCGACGGCCGGCCGGCCACCGCGGGCGGCGCCGCCCTGGACGAGACCAGCCGTCGGGCCCTCACCGCCGAGGTGTTCGCCCGCAGCATCGGGTCCACGACGGGCAACCGGTCCCTCGTCGTGTCGAGCCCGCTGCTCGACGGCCAGTTCGCCGGCGGTTGGGAGGTCTACGGGCAGCAGCTCGCCGGTGTCGGCGGGGCGGTGCAGCGGACGATGGACCGGGCCGAGTGGTCCGACTGCGCGGTCGCGGTGCCGACCGGCACGCTCACCTTCTTGACGATCCACGCCACCGACACGCTGCGCCCGGCGCCCGGCGGTCCGGCCACCGTCCGATTGGAACCGCAGAGCCCGGATCTGATCGCCACCGGTCACCTCAAGGCGATCAGCGGAAAGTCGATCCGGGTCACCCGGGTGGAGACCTTCGTGCTGCTGGTGCCGGCACAGACCGTCGGCACATCGGTGCTGGGGCTCAACGACACCGCGTTGACAGTCACCGCCGACTGACCCTGCCGCCGAGCGTCCACGGCGTCGGCGACGGCAGAAACCGGTGGCATCACTCGGATTGGACGCCACCGGACCGCGACGATGACAGCAGCCGTGATCGCCGGCGGGGCCGCCGGTGCCGCGGTCCGGCCACGAAGCTCGGGAGGAACCCATGTGGCGTCCGCGCTTCCGATCGGACTACGTGCCGGTGCGGCTGCCCGACGGTCCGCTCGTGGTGCTGGGGGAGACCCGCAGCCTACTCATCGACGACCCGGTCGCCGCGGACCTGGCCGACCAGCTCGACGGTGCCGCCCCGTTGGCCGACGTGGTGGCCCGGCTGGCCACCCGACACCCGGTCGCCGCCGTCGCCGCAGCCCTCGCCCGGCTGCGCGACCACGGCCTCCTGGTGTCCGGTCCGGCGCACACCTCGGCAGCCGAGGCCGCCGGCTGGGACGCCCGGGGTGTGCCGCCCGACGTCGGGCGGCGGTGGATGGCCGGCGGAAGGGTCACCATCGTCGACCTCGGGGCGCCCCGGGTGGCCGAGACCGCCGACGCGCTGCGTGCCCTGGGCCTCGCCCCGACAGTGGTCGGGCCGGACGCACCGGACCCTGGTCCGGGAGACGCACAGGTGCTGGTGCTGCCGTCGTCGATGCTCGACCCCCGGCTGGCGCTGATCAACGACCGCCACCTGGCCGCCGGTCGCGCGTGGACGCTGGCCCGGCCACACGGCAACGTCGTCTTCCTCGGCCCGCACCTCGTGCCGGGCCGTACCGGCTGCTGGGCCTGCCTGCGCCAACGCTGGCAGGAGAACGAACAGGTGAACGCCTTCCTCGACGGGCAGGATCTGGCCGGTCCGCTGCCGCAGCCCGGCCGAGCGGTCCTGCCCGGACTGGCCACCATGGCGGCCGGGCTGCTCGCTGCGGAGCTCGCCGTGCTCGCCGTCCGGGGCGCGTCGCCCCGTCTCACCGGCCGGATGGTCGCCCTCGACACCCGGGACCTGAGCACGGAGAGCCACCAACTGGTACGCCAGCCGCAGTGCCCCGCCTGCGGTGACCCGGACCTCGTCCGCAAGGCCGAGCCACGGATCGACCTGCCACCTAGTGGCGCCCAGCCCAGTCGGGCCGGGGACTCCCGTGTCCGCGAACCCGCCGAGGCGTACGCCGCGCTCGTCCACCACGTCAGCCGGTATCTGGGCGTGGTGAGCCGGCTGACTCCGCTGGAGACGACCGACAACGGCGTCACCCACACCTACTCGGCCGGGCACAACTTCGCCCAGCCCCGCCAGCTCGCCGCGCTGCGCCGGAATCTGCGCGGGCAGAGCGGCGGCAAGGGCCGGACCGACCTGCAGGCCCGGATGAGCGCGGTCGGGGAGGCGGTGGAACGCTACTGCGGGGTGTGGCGCGGCGACCGCCCGGTGCACCGGGCGACCTACCGGCAGCTCGGTCCGGACCGCGCGGTACACCTGCGGGAGCTGCTGCTCTTCTCGGAACGCCAGTACGCCGACCGGCACCGGCTCAACCGCGACCTGGGCCACCTGCACCGCATTCCCCGCCCGCTGCCCGACGAGGTGGAGCTGGACTGGACCACGGGCTGGTCGCTGACCCGGCAGACACCGCGCGAGCTGCCCGCCGCGCACTGCTGGTACGGGCATCCGGAGCTGACCGGGTTGGGGGTGTGCTCGGCCGACTCGAACGGCTGCGCGGCCGGCGGCAACCTGTCCGAGGCAATCCTGCAGGGCATCTGCGAACTCGTGGAGCGGGACAGCGTGGCCCTGTGGTGGTACCACCGATCCCGGATGCCCGGGGTGGACCTCGCCTCGTTCGGCGACCCGTGGACGGCCGCCTGCCTCGACCATCACGCCACCGCACTGGGCCGCGAACTGTGGGCCCTCGACCTGACCGCCGACCTCGGCGTACCCACGTTCGCAGCGGTGTCCCGGCGGGTCGACCGAGGGCCGGAGGACGTCCTGGTCGGCTTCGGCGCGCACCTGGACGCGCGGGTCGCGCTGACCCGGGCGCTCACCGAGGTGAACCAGTTCCTGCCCGCCGTCGCCGGTCCCACTTCCGCCCGCAACCGCTACGGCGTCGACGACCCGGACACCGCGCGTTGGTTCGGCACCGTGCGGGTGGCCGACCAGCCCTGGCTGACCCCGGATCCCACCCGGCCGTCGCGCACCGCGGCGGACCACCCGACGCTGACCACCGGCGACGTCGGGGATGACGTGCGTCGTTGCGTACGCCGGGCGGAGCGGGCCGGCCTGGAGGTGATCGTCGTCGACCAGTCTCGTCCGGATGTCGACCTGGCGGTGGTGAAGGTCGTCGTGCCGGGCCTGCGGCACTTCTGGCGCCGGCTCGGTCCCGGCCGGCTGTGGGACGTGCCGGCCCGCCTCGGTCGGGGCCCACTGGCCGTCGACGAGACATCGGCCAATCCGCTGAACGTCTTCTTCTAGCCGCGCTCCCGGGCCACCGGGACCGTGGGAAGGATGTGGGGATGACCACCGTGGTGGACCCGGTCGGTCGGCGGTCGTCGTGAGCGGCTCCGTCGGCGGTCCGCCGATTCAGGAGTCGTACCGGCTGCGCCGGGACGCTGAGCTGCGGCTCGGCGAGGACGGCTCGCTGACGCTGCGGCAGACCCGCTTCCAGCTCACCCTGGAGCAACCGGGCATAGGCCGGCGGGCGCTGCTGCTGCGACTCGCCGCCGACTGGGTCAACGACGTCGAGGTCGGCCGGCTGATCAGCGGCCTGGAGGGGGAGAACCGGGTGTTGCCCGCGCAGATGCTGCTGCGCCGGCTGCTCGCCCACTCCTGGCTGGAGCGCCGCGTACAGGTCGACGATCGGCCGCTGCTCGACCTGGTCCCCACCGGCCTGGGCCGGGGCAGTCTGCCGGAAAGTCGCCCACACGCGCCCGGGGTCCGCTACCGGCTCTCCCGCTTCGCCGCCCTTCAGCACGAACGGGGCATGCTGGTGGCCGCATCACCGCTGAGCACCCTCGTTGTCGGCTGCGCCGACGCCGCCCTCGGCGCGGTACTGGCCGCCGCCGCGCCGGGCGTCGGACCCGAGACGGTGGCCCGCACGCTCGGCGTGCCGCCGGACGTCGCCGGACGGGTGCTCGACGAGCTGGCCACCGCCCGGATCCTGGTCACCGACGCCGAGTTCGAGGCGGAGTGCGACGACGCGCCGCTGGCCTACTGGTCGCCGGAGGAGCTGCGGCTGCACCACCGATCCCGGGCCGGCCGACACGCGCTGCCGGTGGGCGGCACCTACCGGATGCGGGGGAGCTTCGCCCCGCAGCCGCTGCGCCGCCCGTACGACGGGGGCCGGGCGGTGGACCTGCCACTGCCGGACCTGGCGACGATCGCCAAGGCGGATCCCGCGTTCAGTCAGGTCGTCGCCGAGCGGCGCAGCGTGCGCGAACACGACGACGCGGCGCCGCTGCCGCTGGAGCGGCTGGCGGAGTTCCTGCACCGGTCGCAGCACACCAGCGCCGTCGGCGAGGCCGGCGGGCAGGAGATCGGCCACCGGCCCTACCCGGGCGGCGGCGGCGTCTACGAGCTGGAGATCTACCCACTGGTCGCGCGCTGCGCAGGGCTCGACCCCGGGCTCTACCACTACGACGCCGTCGGGCACCGGCTGGAGCCGGTCGCCGGCTGGGGACCGGCCGCGGACCGGCTGCTGGCGTACGCCCGGGCGTCCGGCGCCCTGCCTCGGCCGCCGCAGACGGTCCTGGTGGTCACCGCCCGGGTCCAGCGGCTCATGTGGAAGTACGAAGGGATGAGCTACGCCATGATTCTCAAGGACGCGGGTGTGCTGACCCAGCAGATGTATCTCGTCGCCACCGCCATGGGGCTGGCACCGTGCGCCCTCGGCGCCGGGGACTCCCAGGCCTTCGCCGAGTTGTCCGGGCTCGACCCGCTGGTCGAGCCGAGCGTGGCCGACTTCCTGCTCGGCTCACACCGCGCCACCGGCCCGGCCGCGGCACAGGGCCGGCCATGAAGTTCCGGCGGCAGGCTCTGCGCCAGTTGGAGGCGCCCGAGCAATTGGACCGGGCGGTCCGGCTGACCACGGTGCCGAATTGGCTGGCCACCACCGCGCTGGTCATCGTCGTCGTCGCCGCAGGTGTGTGGTCGGTGCGCACAGTGGTGCCCCGGACCGTCGAGGCGGCCGGGGTGCTGATCCACTCGAACGGGATCTCGGCCCTCGACGCGCTCGACAGCGGCCAGGTCACCAAGGTGTGGGCGGCACCGCACCAGCGGGTGCCGAAGGGCATGCCCCTCTACAGCCTGCGCACGGCGGACGGCAAGGTGCGGGTGGAGACCGCGCCGGGTGACGCGTACGTCGTCGCCTGGCTGGTCTCGGAAGGCGAGATCGTCACCCCGGGCACGCACCTGGCCGACCTGGAACGGCTCGACACCGCCGGGGACGCGTTGCAGGCAGTCGTCTACGCCCCCGCCGTCGCCGCCCCGCTGCTGCAACCCGGTGTGACCGTCGAGGTAGCCGCCGCGGCCGCGCCGCGCAACGTGTTCGGCACCCTGGCCGGCCAGGTGACCACGGTCGGCGCCTTCCCGGAGACCGAGGCATCGCTGCGCGCCTTCCTGGGCACCGGGCCGGACGTCCGGCGACTGCTCGCCCGCGGCAGCGTGGTGCGGGTGACTGTCGCCCTGGAGCCCGACCCGGCCGCCCCGGGCGGCCTGCGCTGGACGAAGTCTCCGCCGCCGTTCCAGCTCAACTCGGCCAGCGAGGTCACCGCCTGGTTCACAGTGGACCGGGAACACCCGATCGATTGGTTGCTTCGGCGATGAGCGCGCCGACGACCGCCGTCAGCGGCACGCCGGAGCTGCCCAGGATCCGGCGTCGACGGGTCCGTACGCCCACCCTGATCCAGATGGAGGCGGTGGAGTGCGGTGCTGCCGCGCTGGGGATCCTGCTCGCGCACCACGGTCGGCACGTGCCCCTGGAGGAGTTGCGCCGGGTGTGCGGAGTGAGCCGGGACGGCTCCACCGCGGCCACAGTGCTCAAGGGCGCCCGCCGCTACGGCATGGTGGCCAAGGGTTTCCAGATGGACCTGGCCGGCCTGGCCACCGTGGCGTTGCCGGCGGTGCTGTTCTGGCGGTTCGAGCACTTCGTGGTGCTGGAAGGGCTCGGCCGCAAGGTCTCCATCAACGATCCGGCCACCGGTCCCCGTGCGGTGAGCTGGGAGGAGTTCGACGGCGCCTTCACCGGCATCGTGCTCACCATGGAGCCCGGCCCGCAGTTCCGGCCCGGCGGCACCCGCTACCGGCTGGTGCGGGCGCTGGCCGAGCGGTGGCGCGGCCCGGGCTCGGCGATCGCGCAGATGCTGCTGCTCGGCCTGCTGATCGCCGTGGTCGGTCTGACCATCCCGGTGATGGCCAAGGTCTTCGTCGACCGGGTGCTGTTGCAGGAGGATCGAGCCGCGTTCGCCGGTCTGGTGGCGGCGGTGGCGGTGGCCACCGTGCTGACCTTCCTGGCCAGCCTGCTTCAGCAACGCCTTACCGTACGCGCGGAGACGGCGCTCGCCCTCGCCAGCGCCGCCCGGTTCTTCCGACATCTGCTGCGGCTGCCGCCGACCTTCTTCGACCAGCGGCAGGCCGCCGACCTCAGCCAGCGGGTCCGCGGCAACGAGGTGGTCGCCGAGGTGCTCACCCGCCGGACTGCCACCACTGTGGTGGACACCGGCCTGGTGCTGGCGTATGGGGCTCTGCTCTGCCATTACGACCTGCTGCTCGGACTGTGTGCGGTGGTCCTCGCCGGGCTGAACGTCAGCGTGCTGCGCTATGTCGCCTCGACCCGGTCCACCGCCGTCGCCGGTCTTCAGGCGGACCGCAGCAAGCTGGTGACAACGGTGTACACCACCGTCCAGATGATCGAGACGGTGAAGGCCGGCGGCGAGGAGGAACGCGCCGTGGCCCGGTTCGCGGCGCGCCACGCCACCGTCGCCAACCGTCAGCAGCGGCTGGGCGTGCCCACCGCGGTACTCTCCGTGCTGCCGGCGTTGCTCGCCTCGGGGACCACCGCGGTGCTGCTGGGGTTGGGCAGCCGGCAGGTAGTGGCGGAGGCGATGAGCGTCGGCGTGCTGGTCGGCATGCAGAGCCTGGCCGCCGCGATGAACCGCCCGCTGGGCAACCTGACCGCGCTGGGCTCGCGGTTGCAGGACATGAGCGCCGACCTCAACCGGCTGCGTGACGTGGAGCGGTACCCACTGCCGTCGGCCCCGGACCGATCCGCCCGACCGATGACGCCGATGGAGGGGCACCTGCGCATCGAGGAGGTCACCTTCGGCTACAACCCGTTGGGTCGTCCACTGCTGGAGAACTTCAGCCTCGACTTGCCGCCGGGCGCCCGGGTGGCGCTCGTCGGGCGCTCGGGCAGTGGCAAGTCGACGGTCGGCCGGCTGGTCGCCGGGCTCTACCGTCCCTGGGCCGGACAGGTCACCGTGGACGGACTTGAGCGGGCCGCGGCCGACGACGGGCTCTGGGCAGCCAGCGTCGCCATGGTGGACCAGGACCAACGGCTGTTCGAGGGGACGGTCCGGGACAACGTCACCATGTGGGACCTCACGGTCGCCGATGAGGACGTCGTCAGCGCGCTGACCGACGCGTGCCTGTACGACGAGGTCGCGGCCCGTCCGGGTGGCCTCGGCAGTCCGGTGCGGGAGAACGCCCGCAACTTCTCCGGTGGGCAGCGGCAGCGGCTGGAGATCGCCCGAGCGCTCGTGCGCAATCCCCGGGTGCTGGTGCTGGACGAGGCCACCAGCGCGTTGGACGCCGAGACCGAACGTCGGATCGACATGCACCTGCGCCGGCGGGGGGCGACCTGCCTGATCGTGGCCCACCGCCTGTCCACCGTCCGCGACTGCGACCTGATCGTCGTGCTCGACGGCGGCCGGGAGGTGGAGCGCGGCACCCACGAGCAGCTGGTTGCCCAGGACGGGGCGTACGCGCGCCTGGTCCGGGACCACTGACCACGACGATCCGAGGAGACGCTGATGAGTGGCGCGGTGGAGGATCCCCCGGCCGGCGGCCTGATCGGCTTCTGCTCGGACGGCGTACGCCAGGTCTGCCGCCTGGACGGCCCGGCGGCCGGCTGGCTGGTGACCGGGGGCGAGGCCGACCTGTTCGCGGTGCGTCGGGCCGGAGTGAGCCCCTCGCGTCGTCACCATGTGGCCCGGCTGCCCGCGGGTGGCCTGGTGCCGACGTCCACCGCGATCGGTGCGTGGCGGTTGATCCTGGTGCCGCTGCCCGGCACGGAGTTGCGTGGGTTGTCCCGGCGTCACCTGTCCCTGCTGGAGCGGCATGTTCGGCTCGGCCGGGTGGCGGACGAGGGGGCGTCGCTGCGGGCGCGGACCGCCGCGACGGAGCTGGTCGCGGCGGTTGACCTGGTGCTGGTCACCGTTGCCGACGCGCTGCGCCGCGGGCAGGCCCCTCGGGAGGCGTCCACGCTCTCTGGCCGCGAGATCATCTCGCTGTCGGAGGGTAGTGCCCTCACCTCGACCGGCGGCGCGTGGTGGCTGCGCAGCGCTGGTGGGCAACTGCGACGCAACGACGGTGGCCCGGCGGAGATGTCGGGAGAGCGGGAGCTGCTGCTGGTCGCCGAGCGGGACTGGGTGGTGGCCGAGTCGCCGTGCGCGGTGGAGAGTCACGGCAGCTGGGACCTGCTGGTCAACGGCCAGCTCCGGCCGGCCGTCGACCAGCATGTGGCCCGGCTGCTGCGGATGGTGGAGACCCGGATCGAGGAGGCCGACGCGGCGTTGCTGAGTGCCGTGCAGCGGCGCCGGGAGACCGACGCGGCGGTGCTCGCCGCGGCGGCCCGCCGGTCGATCGGGGTGATCGGCGCGGGCGGTGCGGTTCCGGTTCCCGACGACGAGGCCGGCTTCGACCGGTATGGGCGGGCGGCCTCGGTGCTCCGGGTGGTCACCGAGGGGATGAGCAGCCCGATCAACGAACCGGCCGACCGCAGCCGGGCGCCGCTGGACGACCGGACGGCGGTGCACGCGGTGACCCGAGCGTCCAGCCTGTTCTTGCGTGAGGTGCGGCTGCCGGACCGATGGTGGCGGCGGGACCTGGGGCCACTGGTGGGGTGGCGGGCCGGCGATGCCCCGGAGCGCGCCGTCGCGGTGCCGCTGGTGTTCCGCCGGGGTCGCTACCACCACGTCGACCCGGACACCCGCGCGTACGGTCCGATCGACGCGACAGTGGCCGCGACGTTCGCTGCCGAGGCGACCGAGGTGCAGGCGCCGCTGCCGCCGACCGCTCGGATGCGCCACCTGCTGCGGGCCGGGCTGGTCGGTGCGTCCCGCGATGTGCGGGGTCTGCTGTTCGCCGCCACCTGCGTGGCACTGCTGGGCCTGGGCGTGCCGCTGGCCACCGGCGAGGTGCTCGGCCAACTGGCCCGGCAGGGCGAGGTGAACGGCCTTGGCGGTTTCCTCGCGCTGATGCTCAGCGCTGCGGTGGTCGCGGGGCTGGTGGGTGTGGTGCAGAACCTGCGCCTGCTGCGGTTGGACGGCCGGATGCAGTCCGGCGCGCAGCTGGCGATCTGGGACCGACTGATGCGGCTACCGGCCCGGTTCTTCGCCGGTCGCAGCAGCGGTGAGATCGCCAACTCGATGTTGGGGATCTCGTTCGTCGGTGAGGCGCTGAGCGCGCTGCTGCCGCAGCTCGTCGCGGCGGCCGCGACCGTCGCGGTGACCCTCGGCATGCTCCTGGTGGTCGAGCCCGTGCTCGGGCTGTGGGGAGCGGGGATCGTCGCTGTCACCATGCTGACCTTCGGCGCGTTCGCCGTGCTGATCGTCCGTCAGCAACGGTCCGCGCTGCCGGCCGAGCACCGGGCGGCGGCGATGACCAACCAACTGCTCGGCGGCATCGTCAAGATCAAGTTGGCGGCGGCCGAAACCCGCGCTCACGCACGTTGGTCGGAGGTCGCCGCGACGGCTCGAGCGGCGCTGCAACGGGTCCGGCAGAGTCAGGCGGGCCTGGTCGCCTTCGGCACCGTGCTGCCGGTCGCCGGCCAACTGGTCCTGTTCGCCGTGCTGATGGGGCCGCTGGCCGGCCGGGTTACGCCGGCCGACTTCTTCATCCTCAATGTCGGGTTCGCGATGCTGCTCGGCGCGCTGCTGGTGCTGGTGTCGGCCGGGGTCGAAGTGATCGCGGCAGTGCCCCGGCTGGGGAGCCTGCGGGAGATCCTGCGCGCCGATCCCGAGGCGCGGCCGGACCGGGTGGACCCGGGCGAGTTGCGCGGCGAGATCGCGCTGCACCGTCTCACCTTCGCCTACCAGCCGGACGAGCCACCGGTGCTCATCGACATCGACCTGCACGTCCGCCCGGGTGAGTTCGTCGCCATCGTCGGACCGAGTGGTTGCGGGAAATCCACACTGCTCCGGTTGCTGCTCGGCTTTGAACGCCAGCAGCAGGGCGCAGTGCTCTACGACGGCCAGGATCTCTCCGAACTCGACGTCCACGCGGTCCGCAGGCAGTGCGGAGTGGTCCTGCAGGACGGTCAGCTCTTCGCCGGCTCGGTACGCGACAACATCTGCGGCGCCGGCAGCTTCCCGCTCGACCAGGTCTGGGAGGCGGCGCGGATGGCCGGCCTCGCCGATGACCTGGAGGCGCTGCCGATGGGGATGAGCACGATGGTGCCGTTCGGCGGCGGGACGCTCTCCGTCGGGCAGCGTCAGAGGGTGCTGATCGCCCGCGCGCTGGCCCCGCTACCCCGGATCATCTTCCTCGACGAGGCGACGAGCGCTCTGGACAACCGGACCCAGGAGGTGGTCAGCCGGAGCACCGCGGCCCTGGCCGCGACCCGGGTGGTCATCGCCCACCGGTTGTCCACGGTCCGTGCTGCGGACACCATCGTGGTCCTCGAAGCGGGACGGATCGTCCAGCGGGGCAGTTTTGACGAGTTGATGGAGCACCCTGCAGGGCTGTTCCACCGGTTGGCGCGGCGGCAACTGCTCACTGAACCGGAACGGTCTGACACAGTGCCGGAGAGCCGAGAGGCGGACGGGCAGCCCGCGACAAGCTGACGACCCGGTCAGCCGTTGTCGATGACAGTGCTGTCCTCCAGGCACACGTCCGCGTCGAGGTGGTTCTCCAGCAGTTCGGCGATGTGCGCCTCCGACTGGTTCTCCACGGCGAGCCGGAACGCCTCGGTGAGCACGTTGACCACGCCCTGGGTCAGTAACAGGGTTTCCCGGTCGAGTTCGGCCCAGGACGACCGGGCGTCGCTGTGGACCAGTTCCGGGGCGAGGGTCAGCAGCCGGGCGGTGACGGCGGCGACCAGCTCGTCAGCCACCGGTCGGAGGCTGTCCAGCACCTCGCTGAGGGTCTGCAGTGCCGGCACCGTGCCCACTCGTACCCGATGCAGGTCCAGGGCAGCGCGCAGCGGGCGTGGCCGGACGGTGCGGACGGTGCCGTCGGTGGTCCGGCCGATCACGCCGTGCCGGGTCAGCGCGTGGGCCAGCGCGGGACGGTCGGCGGTCAGGCGTTGCAGCATCGCGGTGAGCCCGTCGGGCGCCTCGTCACTGGCCCGGACCCCGAGCATCGCCTCGATGGACACCAGGTTGAAGCCCTGACGTTGCAGTGCGAGGATCGCGTCCAGTCGGCGGACGTGGGAGTCGTCGTAGAGCGCGGCCCGACCGCGCCGCACCGGCGGGGGCAGCAGCCGTCGGGCCTGGTGCGCTCGGATGTTGCGCGGCGACATCCCCACCTTGCGGGCGAGCTCGTCCACGCTGTACCCGACCGGCCCGCCCGGCGTCGTCGTCACCTCGTCGATGGTCACGGTGGCCTCCGGCAGCACTCGGTGACGGAACACGGCAACCCCGTCGAACCGCTGTCACGCTGTGCGGTCCGCCGATCGCAGCGTAGGTGTGGGCGCCGGGCGGGTAAAAGGCGAGGAATTACTACTTGCCCACAGTGGTGACATTGATTAAGATCGCCGTCCGCCGTAAGTCGCTGATTCCCAATTACCCGGCTTTCGCCGCAGCGCGACCTTTTCGCGGCCACATTCGATGAAATTGCCGCTCTCCGGACGGATCGCATCCACAGGTGACCCACGATGAAGCGAAACCGGCGGCCCGGAACATCCCGCGCTGCCTGTCGCCGCCACCGGCGGCCGACCATCGAAGGGAGCAGGGTGTGACACCTGTCGATCGAGCGGTCTTCGTGGCCGCGTACAGCCGGCTGGTCGCCGACGTCTGGGCCGACCCGGTCAAGGAGCAGGCGCTCGACCGGGACCCGCGGGGGTTCCTCGCCGGCTACGGGCTCCAACTGTCCGAGGATGTGCAGGTCCGGGTGGTCCGGGACGTCGCCGACGCCGACCCGGATCTAGAGGTGCAGGTCGAGTCCTGGCAGCAGGCGGCCGCCAGCGGCGCCTTCGTGCTCTTCGTGCCGTCGCTGCTGCCGGTGGCTCAGGCGGAACTGGCCGAGGACGAACTGGACAGCGTCGTCGCCGGCCTGGACCCCAGCTGTGCCTGCTGCTGCCCGTGCTGCTGCACCTGACACCGAAGTTGGCCGCCCATGAGCTCGCGCGGCAGATTCTGATGGCAGTCACACGGAATCATTGATTGTCGAAGCTCGATCTTCGTAGCGTTCTCGCCACACCGATCAACCGCCCGTCTCGCAGCGATCCCGAGGAAAGGACCGAACGATGAGCAACGACGAACAGGAATATGGCGCGAGGTTCGTGACCAAGTACTCGGAACTGGTCACCGCCGTATGGCGCAGCGACGATGAACTGCAGCGCCTGCTCGCCGACCCGACCGGCTACGCGACGGCGGCCGGCCTGCCCGTCGCCGCCGGCTCCCGGGTCGAGGTCGACCGCGCCCAGCCCGCCACGCTCTACACCAAGGACCAGATCGTCGCCGACTGGGCCGGCACGCCCGGCCTGCACGTGCTGCACGTGCCCGAGGTGCCGCTGGTCGACCTCAACGAGCTGACCGAGGCCGAGTTGGAGACGGTCGCCGGCGGCGTGGCCCCGATCGCCGACAACAACGTCAACATCATCGCCGTCCTCATCCTCTGAGTTCCCCACCCCTCGCCGGGAGCCTCGATGACTGACACGACCGAGACCATCGCGTTCCGATCCGGCACCTACCGGACGGCCACCGTGGAGCAGACCTGGGAACGGATCGGGGGCCTGCTCGACCGGTTCCGGATCACCCGGGTCGCCGACATCACCCGGCTCGACGAGATCGGCCTTCCGGTGCACGTCGCCTACCGGCCGGTCGGAGCCACCATGGCGGTGAGCGTCGGCACCGGCGCCACGACGACGCAGGCCCGGGTCAGCGCGGTCATGGAGAGCATCGAGTCCTGGCATGCTGAGAACCTCCGGCCGGGGACCGTCGTCCGGTCCCCGGCGGAGGCGCTCGACCTGCCGTACGACGTCCGGTGGCTGCACCTGGCGGAACGGTCACCACTGACCCCCGCCGTCGAACTCGACTGGGTGGCCGGCCGCGGGCTGGTGACCGGTGCGGATTGCCTGGTGCCCCGCGCCACCATCGAACTCGACTTCACCATCCGGCGGGGCTGGGACCGTGCCCTGTTCACACCCAGCAGCAACGGGCTGGCCACCGGGAACACCTTCGCCGAGGCCAGCCTGCACGCTCTGCTGGAGGTCGTCGAACGCGACTGCATCGCCCCGTACTGCACCTCACCGTTGGCCGAGCGCACCTACGCCGACCCGGGCACCGCCACCAACGTGATGACCCGCACGGTGCACGAGGCGCTGGTGCGGGCCGGTTGCTGGGTGGAGGTCTGCGACATCACCAACGCGGTCGACGTACCCTGCTACGCCGCCTCGATCTGGTCGGAGGACCTGCCGGTCACCTTCGGCGGCTTCGGCTGCCACGTCGACCCGGAGATCGCCGTCGGTCGGGCCATGGCGGAGGCAGCGCAATCACGGCTGGTCATGGTCTCCGGAGCCCGTGATGACATCGACGCCACCGCCTACCACGATGTCGGCGCACCGCCGGTGCCGCCTCCCACAGTCGACCGGCCCGTCCGACCGGTCCGCCGGAATGCCCCGCCGGTGGGGGACGTGACCCAGGTGCTGCGCGAGCTGGCATCGCGGGTGCAGCGGGTCACCGGCGTCGAGCCGTTCAGCGTCGACCTGACGCACGACGACATCGGCATTGCGGTGAGCAAGGTGTTCGCCCCCGGCCTGCGGATGTTCGACGAGCGGGCCCTGAGTACCCGACCGGGAGTGCCCCGTGACTGACGTCGTCTTCATCGGTCCGAGCCTGCCGGCCGACGAGGTCGGTCGGCTGCTGCCCGACGCGGTGGTGCTGCCGCCCGTCGCGCACGGCGACCTGCTGCGCCTGGACGTCGCCCGCGGCGACCGGGTCCTCATCATCGACGGGTTCTTCCTGCAACACCCGCCGGTCCGCCACCGGGAGATCCTCGACCTGCTCGACCGTGGCGTGACCGTGGCCGGCGCCGCCAGCATGGGCGCGCTGCGCGCCGCCGAGCTGTGGCCGTTCGGCATGCGTGGCGTGGGCGAGGTGTTCCAGCTCTACCGCGACGGGGTCGTCACGGGCGACGACGAGGTGGCCGTCGTGCACGGACCTGCCGAGGATGGCCACCGCGCCTTGAGCGTCCCACTGGTGAACATCCGGGTCGCGCTGCGTCGCGCCGTCGCGGCCGGCGTACTCAGCGACGCCGAGGCGGTGCTGCTGCTGGACATCGGCCGGGACCTGCCCTTCCGGCGGCGGTCGTACCAGGCGCTGGAGCGCAGCGCGCCACCCGAGGCGGCGGCTGTGGTGGGCCGGTTCCTGACGTGGCACCGGCGGGACCCCTGCGACACCAAGGGCGCCGACGCGCGGATGCTGCTGTCAATGGCTGCGGACAACGCGCCCGAGCTGTGCCCGGCGAACGCCGGCGACCAGCCGCTCGACAACCTGCACACCCGCTTCCTCGACAGTTGGCGCGCACGGTTCGCCGGGAAGTCGGTCGGCGGGCACTGGGCCAGCGACCGGGAGGCCGCCGCGGTGCTGATGCTGCTGCATCCCGAGTCGGCGGCCTGGCACCGGCGGGGGGTGCTGGCCGGGCTGGCCGAGGTGGACATCGACGACCCGATGGTCGAGGAGCGCGCCAGCGAGGTGGCCCGCCGGCGAGGGCTGACCGGTGCGCCGCCGAGCGGGTGGGACTGGCTGACCGACCGGGAACGGGGTCTCGACGACCGCGAGGCGGTGTTGCGGGTGTTGGTGCGGGCGTTCGGCACCACGCCGCACCGCAGCCTGGCTCTGTGGATGCTCGCGCCGCCGCTGCGTACCCCCGCGTTACTCACCGCGGCACGGCAGGTCGCGGCGACCGCAGCGTCGCTGAACGAGACGCTCGTCCCGCGTACGACGGGGCATCGCCGCCCGGGTGCTCGGCTGCACTTCCGCACCGAGATCGTCGATGCGTGCTTCGCGAGGCTGTGGGGCTGTGCCGCCGACGGGCTGGAAGCGGCGGCGTGGGACCGGGGCTTCGTCGACCTTGCGGCGTTCCGGTACGCCGCCGAACCGCTTGTCGCGTACGTCAAGGCGTTCGGTACCCCGCGACTGCCTGCGGTGGGCATGCGCGCCCAGGAGGACACCCTGGCCGGTTCCGCGGCCCGGGTCGGCTGAGGAGGAATCGATGAGCGGCACGGTGAAGGCAGCATTGATCTACCCCCCGCTGACCGATCCCACCTCGGGATACCACTCCCTGAACTACCTCGATTCGTACGCCCGGGCACAGGGGCACCAGCCGGCGGAGATCATCGACGCCAACATCGAGGCGTTCCACCACTCGTACACCCCGTCGGCGTACGACTGGCTTCGGCGGGAGCTGTCCCGGCTCTCGATCGACGACCTCAGCGGCCCGGACGCGCTGATGGCCCGGGCGAACCAGCTCGGCCTGCCCGACCCCGATCCGGAGCGGCTGCGCCGGTCGATCGGGGTGCTACAGGATCCGACCCTGTTCTACGACTACCGGCACTACCAGGACGCCGTCGAGGGCGTGATCTCCTGGATGGACGCCCTCGGCACGGTCGGGTTCCCCGGGCAGTTCCACGCCGGCTTCCGGCTCCACCCACCGCCGATGATCTCGATCGGCTCGGTGGCCGCACTGACGGACGAGGCGCTGCTCGCTCGGCTCAACCGACCTTTCCTGCCGTACTACGAGGACGTGCTGATCCCGCGGCTGGCCGCCGGCGGGCACCAGGTGATCGGCATCAGCGCCACCTACCAGTGGCAGTTGCCGTTCGCGCTCTGGATCGCCCGACTCGTCCGGCAGGCCTGCCCGGACGTCTTCCTCATCGCGGGCGGCACGGAGATCTCCGACGTCTGGAAGTGCGCCAGCAAACCCGAGTACGTCTTCCAGGTGCTGGCCGACTTTGACGCGATCGTGGTCGGGGAGGGGGAGAGCGCGTACACGGAGATCCTGGACGCGGTGGCGGCGGGCACGCTGCCAGCCGGGCACCCCAACGTCCGGCTACACCCCAAGTACGGCCGCCAGCGTCAACTGCCCCTGCGTTATGAACGCCTGGCGCAGGTGCCGGTCCCGGACTTCTCCGGCCTGCCCTGGGACCTCTACCTCAGCCCGGAGCGGTTCGTCTACTATTCGCCGACCCGAGGCTGCTACTGGAACAAGTGCACGTTCTGCGACTACGGACTGAATACCGACGGTCCCACCAGCCCATGGCGGCAGGACACGGTGAGCACCATGATCGCGGACGTCACCGAACTGTCGAAGTTCGCCAAGTTCATCTATTTCTCGGTCGATGTGCTCGCTCCCGCGACCATCCTGCGCTTCGCCGAGCAGGTCGTCGAGCGAGGGCTGGACTTCCGCTGGGGTGCCGAGATCCGGCTGGAGAAGTACTGGTCGGACGAGCGCTGCGACCTACTGAGGCGCAGCGGCTGCGTGGCCATCTCAGTCGGCTTCGAGTCCGGTAACCAGCGCGTCCTCGATCTGATCGACAAGGGCACGAAGCCGGAGCAGGCACGACGCACCATGATGGCGATGACCAAGGCGAACATTGGTGTGCAGATGATGGGCTTCACCGGGTTCCCCACCGAGACCCGCGAAGAGGCACTGGACAGCGTCAATTTCCTGCGTGACAACCCGGACCTGTGGACCCTCGGCGGGCTCGGCGACTTCATGCTGACGCCGGGCGCCATCGTCGCCAAGGAGCCGGACCGGTTCGGCATCACCAACGTGCGGCCGGTGGAGGGATCGGACATCGTCCGGATGCTCAAGTACGACGAGCCGGTCACCGAGGCCGCGCAGGCCGAGGTCGCCCTGGCCAAGGCCGGCCTCAACCCCGGTCACTACCACCGTCCGTGGCTGGGCGCCACCGACACCCCGCACACGTTCTTCTACCACGACCGGTACGGCACTGCGGTACGCGGCGTCCTCGCCCACGACCGGGTACGCCACGACACCGACGACCAGACCGAGTTCCTCGCCAACGGCGCCTTCGTGGATCGCGACGACGAGCAGGTCTGGGAGGCGTACCGGCGAATCCGATCCGACGAGCAGGAAGGCGTCCCCGGCGACCTGCCGGCGGACCGGCACCTGTTCCGCCGGATCGACGGTCAGGTGTTCGCACTCAACCGCAGCAGCCGGCTTTTCCTGGATCTCTTCAGCGCGCCGCTCACCCTCGCCGAGGCGCAGCGTCGGCTCTGGATCGTCGAACCGACTGTCGCGGACCGGGTCTGGCGAACCTTCATCGGGCAGCGGCTGATCCGCCGGCATCGGCTCCCGGCTGATCCGGCGCGGTGACCCGCTGTCAGGCGACTCCCCGAAAACCCGCCCAGCGTCGACGAAGGGTGACAAGGGTGATGAGTGCCTGGCGATGTCTCTGCCGAGAGGCTGCGGCCGGATCAGCCATGTCGCGACCGCTACTGGGGACGCTTGGGTTCACTCCTTCGTGGCGTTCGTGAGGGCGTCGATCAGCGCACGCACCGCGGGCTGTGTCAGTGAAATTTCCCGAGCGGCCGCATAGATCGTGCGGATCGGCTCCGGATGGCGGACCTGCCGGACGACGATCCCCGGGTGGCGTGTGCCCAGCGCCAGGCGGGGGATGAGGCTGACTCCGAGGCCTGCGGCGACGAATCCCTGAGCCGTCGCGTAGTCCTCCGACTTGGCCACGATGTCAGGGGTGAAGCCCGCTGCGGCGCAGGCGTCGACTATTGGCTCCAGGCAGGGGCCGGGCGGTTCGCTGCCGACCCAAGGTTCGCCGGCGAGGTCGGCCAGGGTCACCACCTGCTGTGTGGCGAGCGGATGCCCGGTGGGCAACACGACCTGGTACGGGTCGTCGAGCAGGCGTACCAGTCGAATTCCCGGGCGGCTCTCGCCGGTCGGCCGGCGAACGACGATGGCCAGGTCGCCGTTGCCCTGCTCGACGTCCGGCAGGGATTCCTGCGGGTCGGTCAGCTTGGGGTCGACCGTCACGCCGGGATGCTCGCGTCGGAGCCGGGCGATGGCGGGCGCCAGCAGGGTCGGGCCGACCGAGGCGAAATAGTGGATCGTCAGGCGGCCCGTACGCCCGGCGCGCAGGTCGGCCAGCGCGGTCTCGGCCTCGGCGACGTGCTGGCTGATGATTGCCGCGTGCCCGATGAGCAGCTGGCCCGCCGCTGTGGGCTGTACGCCCCGGCCGACGCGTTCGAGCAGCTCAACCCCGGTTTCCTTTTCCAGTGCCGCTACCTGCTGGCTGACGGCGGAGGGGGTGTAGCCGAGGTGCGCCGCCGCCGCGGTCACCGACCCGCTGGCCGCCACCGCCCGCAGCACCTGCATCCGCCTCACATCGAGCATGTAGATGAACTTAACAGATATGCAGAATCTTTTGCTTGTCCTTCACGATCACCCAGGGCACCGTTCAGGCGAGAACCGACCGAGGAGGTCAAGTGAACGGTGTCGCAGGCAAGGGCTGGACGTGGGCACGCGTCGGGGTGCTCGCCCTGCTGTGGGGATCGACGTTCCTCTGGATCGAGCTGGCCCTGACCGCGCTGACACCGGTGCAGGTCACCCTCAGTCGATGCGTGTTCGGAGCCGCCACCCTGCTGATCGCCTGCCTCGCTACCGGCCGGCGGCTGCCCCATCACCGGGCGACCTGGGGTCACATCACCGTGGCCGCGTTCTTCTGCAACGCCCTGCCGTTCGCACTGTTCAGCGTCGGCCAGCAGACGATCGACTCGGGGATTGCAGGCGTCCTGAACGCGACTACACCGCTGTGGACCCTGCTGGTCGGCCTCGCCCTCGGCTCCGAGCGCGGACTGCGTCCGACCCGGCTGGCCGGGCTCCTGCTCGGATTCGCCGGCGTCGTACTGATCTTCGCTCCCTGGCAGATGACCGGGCCGGTTGGCTGGGGCGCGCTCGCGATCGTTGCCGCTGCGGCGAGCTATGCCGTGGGTTTCGCATATATGGGCCGCCACCTGGTCGGGAAGGGCATCCCCACCATCTCTTTGTCCGCCGCGCAGCTGATCGCCGCGACCGGCATGACCGCGCTGACCCTGCCGGCGGGCGGCCTCACACCGATCGACATCGACCCGCCAACGGCGATCGCCGTACTGATCCTCGGGATCGTCGCCACCGGGATCACGTTCCACCTCACCTACCGGATCATCGCCACTGAGGGCGCCACAAACGCTGCGACGGTCGGCTATCTGCTGCCGGCGGTCTCAGTGGCGCTGGGGACCATCGTGCTCGACGAGGGTTTCAGCCTCCGGATCGCCGCTGGGATGGTGGTCGTGCTCGTCGGGGTCGGCCTGACCCGCCGGCACAAGCCGCCGCCGGCGGTAACCCCGGCCGCGCTGGCCACGCCGAGAACCTGACCAACCTTCCGGGAAGAGAACAGGACGTACGTAAGTGACCGCACTGACGGTAAGCGCGACCCCCGCTGCATCGCTGCCCGCGGACTGCATCGTGATCGGTGTCGCGAAAAGTCCCAAGGGGCCGATGCTGGCGCCCGGCGCGGCGGCGGTGACCGACGCGTTCGACGGCACGCTGGCAGAACTCCTCGGCATCCTCGGCGTGACTGGTGCCGAGGGCGAGGCGGTCAAACTCCCCGCGCCCACCGGCATCGAGGCCAGACTGGTCCTCGCGGTCGGCCTCGGCGACGCCGCCGACAACGACACCGAGTGCGACGCCGAGGCGCTGCGCCGGGCCGCCGGGGTGGCCACTCGGGTTCTGGCCGGCGCCGGGACGGTCGCACTGGCGCTGCCGGCCGGGACCGTCGAGGCCGTGGAGGCGGTGGCCGTGGGTGGCTTACTCGGCGCGTACGCCTTCACCGCCTACCGCACCACCGATCACGCCGCGGCCCCGGTCCGCGAGCTGGTGATTCTCGTGAACCCTGACGGCCGGACGGACGCCGAGGCCGCCGTGCGACGCGCCGGCGTGCTCGGCCAGGAGCTGAACCGGGCCCGTGACCTGGTCAACACGCCGGCCAACGACCTGCATCCTGAGAGCTTCGCCGCCGCCGTGGTTACGGCCGGCCGGGAGCATGGGCTGGCGGTCGAGGTGCTCGACGATGACGCGCTCGCGGCGGGCGCCTTCGGCGGCATCCTCGGCGTCGGGCAGGGCTCGGCGCGACCGCCGCGGCTGGTGCGGATCGCCCACACCCACCCCGAGGCGGAGGTGAGTCTCGCCTTCATCGGCAAGGGCATCACGTACGATTCGGGCGGCATCTCGTTGAAGCCGGTTGGTGCCAACGAGATCATGAAGCGCGACATGTCCGGCGCGGCGGCCGTGTTCGCCGCGGTGCTGGCCGTCGCCCGGCTCGGCCTCCGGGTCAACGTCACCGGCTGGCTTGCGCTGGCCGAGAACATGCCGTCCGGCTCCGCCGTCCGTCCCGGCGACGTGCTGCGGATGTACGGCGGCCGGACCGTCGAGGTGCTCAACACCGACGCCGAGGGACGCCTGGTGCTTGCCGACGCGCTGGTGCGCGCGGGCGAGGAGCGGCCCGACGCGATCGTGGACGTGGCCACCCTGACCGCCGCCATGCGATTCGGCCTGGGTAACCATCTCTTCGGGGTGATGTCCAACGACGACGCCTTCCGTGACCGGGTCCTGGCCGCCGCCAGCCGGACCGGCGAGCGGGCCTGGCCGATGCCGCTGCCGGCTGAGCTGCGCAGAAGCCTGAACTCCCGGGTGGCCGACATCGCCAACGTCGGCGAGCGGATGGGCGGCGGCCTGGTGGCCGGCCTGTTCCTCCAGGAGTTCGTGCCGGCCGGCACCCCCTGGGCGCACCTGGACATCGCCGGACCGGCCTTCCACGAGGGTGAGCCCTACGGTTACACCCCCAACGGCGGCACCGGGTGCGCGGTCCGCACCCTGGTTCGGCTTGCGGAGGACACCGCGATCGGCGGCCATGATGTTTCTTGAATCAGTGGCGACGGCCGAGGCGCCCGAGCCGTTCGGCAACTATTCGCAGTGGCGTGGGAGCTGAACAACTCTGAAACGGCCTTCGTGCTGCCCGCCGACGCCGCCGATCACGACGTACAGGTGCGGTTTTTCGCTCCGACAACGGAGGTCCCGACCTGCGGGCACGATCGGTTCCTCAACGTCCATGCCGCAAATCCGCGACTACGGGCAACCAGGGATTGACCGCGGTCCTGGCGCGCGCCATGATCTCTCTCAACTTGATACTGATGGCCGTCGCTCGCACATCCAATGCTGATGCGAGGCGGTGGTCGCGCGTCGGCGTCTCACGGGGGAGATCGTTGCCGAATGACCATGTCCAGGATCAGGGCTGCCACCACGTCGGAAATCCGGGTGCAGGCGGCCGAGGACGACACACCGAATGATCGGCGGCTGACCGTCGGTCGTCGCCGGCTGCTCGTCGGCGGGTCCATCGCAGCCGCATCGCTGGTAGGCCAGGGCCTCGTGGGAAGCGCCGCACGGGGTGCGGCGGGCACCGAGCTGTCAGTCGGGAAGGTGGAAATCACTCGACCGGCGGGCACGTACCTGGCCGGTTACGGCGTCGACGTGCCCCGCAAGGCGACCGGGACCGCTGCCCCGCTGTTCGCGCGGTGCACGATCCTGTGGCACGCGGGTGTGCCCCACGCCATCGTCACCGTCGACGTCCTCGGTTTCGCGCGTGGCCTGCACCTGTCGATCCGCAGCCAGGTGGTCGCTCTTGGGCTGGCGTCGGAGAGCTTCGCGCTGACGGCCACGCACACGCACAACGGTCCCGTGCTCCCCGACAAACTCGACCCGTTCATCTCGTACTCGATGGACTCGGCCCAGCAAGCACAGGTGCGTGCCTACGGCGACCAGTTGGCCACGAAGATCGTGCAGCTGGTCCGGAACACGCTCGACGGCCCCCGCACGGCGTGCGTCCTCGACTACCAGGTCGTCGACCAGCACTTCTCGTACAACCGGGAAAGTCTGCCGTACGTCGAGTCGGACGTGCCTGTCCTGACGGCTCGTACGCCGGGTGGTGAGCCGCTGGCCGTGCTGTTCAGCTACGGGTGTCACCCGGTGGTGGCGGGGTCGCAGACCTTGTTCGACCCGGACTACCCGGGGGACGCGGTCACCCGGATGGAGCAGGCGACCGGCGCCTTCGCCCAGTTCCTTCTCGGGCCAGCCGGTGACCAGAACCCTGCCGGCGCGCGGGGTTGGGCCCAGCGGAGCATGCGGGGTGCCGAGCTCGCGCAGGCCGTCACGACGGCGATGCTGCGGCCGGGCCGGCCGGTCGCCGGCCCGACGAGGACCCACTACCGGGAGGTGAACCTGCCACTGGACGTGACGCCAACCGCGGATAACCTCCGGCGGGTGATCGCCTGTTACACCGCGCGATCGACCAACGCGGGCCTGCCGGGCTACTACCGACGGCACGCGCAACAGATGATCTCGCAGGTCGAGGCCGGCACGTTTGCGACGTCGATCCCGGTGCCCGTCCAGTCGTGGAGGTTCACCGGCAGCCCAGACCTTCGGCTCCTGCTGGCCGGCGGCGAGATCGTGTCCGGATACGCCGTCTACTTCCGGGCGCGATACGGCACGTCGAGCCGACTGCTGTTCGCCGGCTACGCGAACGAGGTGAGCGCGTACCTCCCCAGTGATGAACTGTTGCGGAGAGCTTCGACGTACGCCGGCGGGATCGACAGCGACTTCCCGGGCATCGCCGGCGGTTCGATGACTGTCTACGGCTGGTTGGGGCACCTCAAAGGAAAACCGACCGCTCAATCTCCCGACGGAGCAGAGCAGATCCTCATCAGCGCGATTGACGCGGCGCTGGCGGCGTAGGCCAGCCGCGTAGAGAAATACCTTGCTTCTGGAACCTCGACTGAGACCTCTACGACGTAACCCGGCGTCCCGCCATTTGGATCCCTGCGTTCGTCGGCTCTCGCAGCGAGTCAGCTACGAGGCATGTCGAGCATGGGGTGGGACGCGGTCCGAGGACTGCTCACCGCCCTCGTAGTGCGATCAACTCACCCACCCGAGCACGTCTGGGCCTGGTCACGATGGCGCCGACGACGCCGGCTACCCCTGACCAACTGCCGTTGCAGTACTAGACGCCGTCGTCTTGGCCCACCGAGCGGCTCCTGCTTATTCGCAGCTCACGGACTGCGTCCTGCGACTCAGGTCGATTCCATAGAGGAAGCGGGTCCGATTCGATCATTCTTTGTCCCCGCTCGACCGAAATAGAGTCATGCGAAGTGGAGCTGCGAGGCGCACGGATGAAAATTCCCAATGTCGTGCACCTGGCATGAGCCGACGTCGTTGACCGTGACGGCGGGGCCCTCACCCGTCCGGCGTATTGCGGCGCCGGGGTAAGACGTCTAGCGTCACGTCCAGCGGGTACCCATGTTCAGCCTAAAGGAGCACTCGGTCACCGGAAGTCTCATCGTGCCCGTCGCGCACAATGGATCCGAGCGAGAGGTGCTACATGGACTGTGTTCTCACGGGCCCTGGCCATCGGCTGCAGGATACGCATTTCATTTGGCTTGAGATAACGAGCAACTGCCAGCTCGAATGTCGGAAACTGCAACCCCGTCGTAAACCCGCCGCCCTGTAATCCTACTGCTGGCTCCCTCCACGGCCAGAGCCTGAGCCTCGACCGCCAGGACCCGTCTGTGGTCCATACTCGAGATAGTAAACGGTTTCCGGTCCCCTTCTTGCCTAAGCGTTTGAGTGGGGAAGGGGCCGGGAGGCACGATACTGCCCGGTGTGTGACCCCGATCCTCGCAGGCATCTGGAAGCTCCCAAGGGCGGCCACCAACCGAAGACGATAGTCATCTGCGCGGACTGCCCGATCGACCGCCGCTCGAGGGTGTGGGCGCGGCTGAGGTGATCCTCGACATCTCCGCTGAGCCTGCCCCCGGTTACGCCTAGCAGAAATGCAAGAGGTGTCTCATGGACCACCAGCTTTCCGAAAGTCAGAAAAATGAGTATCTAAATGAGATTCGAAAATTCTTGGCATGGGCGGCTAGCGATGGCCTTGGCCGTATGTCAATGATCCTTCGCATGACTCTTCCATCTGTGCACACTGATGCCCAAGGGCTAGTAGAAATGCGTGAGTATCTGGACGTTGTTCGCAGAGAGGGGTTGACCCCCGACGTCGGCATACCAGTGATTAAATTGCTCATTCAGACGGGGAAGCATGTGGAGGAGTTCGGCGCCCCGATGCCGTCCCATGAAGCGGTCTCCCATCTATCGGCAGGCAGGCTTGGTCATGGTGGCGGATCGTTGCTCTAGCTGCACAGTGCCGCTATCGAAGCGCAGGTGCACCAATACTTTGACCTGCGAGCCAGTCAGCGATGGCCCGTGGGCGTTGTTGACCATCAGGTAGTCAATGAGGTCGTGACCGCCGTCACCGGGCGTCTCGACCTAACGCTGAAGATCCGCGGCAGTCAGCCCGTTCAGACGGCCGATGTAACTCGAGCGATCCCGCGTCGGAGGTGCATGTGCCGTCATCGGCAAGAGGCGGCCAGTGATCGGGCCGTAACGACGGCCCGCATGAGGTACGAGCCAGTCGCGCTCCCGTCCCGCGTGGCTGAGGCAGCGCCTGACGTTGTGGGAGGAACCGTTGCCTGACAAGAAGACCTACGAAGCCACCACCCCGGACTGGGCGCGCATCCGGGCCTATGCCAAGCGCGTCGCCGGGGAGACCCGCAAGGCGAGGGAAAGCGCCATCTCCTACACCACGACCGAATACCAGACGCAGACAAAGCAGGTGGAGGTCAGATACGGCCTCTTCGATTTGTTCACCAGGGTCGAGAACAGGTCGGAGCGGGTCGCGGTGGCCCGACGGGTGGACGTCGTCGGATCCCACTGGCTGCTCGATCGACGTCACCATCACATCCAGCGCAACACCAAGCACCGGAACGTCACGCAACAAGAAACCACCCACGAGCAGCACTACGTGGTCCTGCTGCCGGACGGTGGGTTGAAGAAGATAGTGGTATGGGAAGAGGAGTTCCTCCGCACCGAGAACGGCAAATCGACCTTTTTTACCACCCGCAAGCACTTGGTGGCCGACCTCGACGATCGCGACGTGCGAGCGATGGATTTCGAGAAACGCCACACTTCGTACAGTGCCGACCGCATCCAGACCTGGGGCGACCACGAACTCGGCAAGCGGTTACTTACCCACGCTAAGGGCGTCGGACTTACCCAGGCCTTGAAACGCCTGCTCTGATGCGGCCGGAATCGGTCACAAAAGGCGTCGCTCTGAGCTGGCGACAAGATCCGGAACCTTTGTCGGCCGGGAACGCCCCGTAGCCGGACGGCACAGGCCGGATGCCTACCGCCCGGCCGTTGCGCGGGCGATCAGGGGAAGCCCGTGGTCGGGCAGGACAACGATGAACTGCCACGGTCCGTGCTCGACCCTGGCAAGCCCGACCCTTCTGTTGACGCTAAGCGCCGCGACCATGGCGGGGCCGCCTTCGACGGAATGCTCCAGTTGGACGTAGTGCTTGGCCAGGCTGACGGCGGGGCCGTTGATCCACAGCTTGATCTCGGCACCTCGGTGCAGAGCGTCGAGCAGTTCGTCGCGCGTTGGTCCCGCCGCAGCCGCCAGGACCCGGTCGTAAAGGCGTTCCTGATCGCAGGGGCGGGTAGGGGCGACGGCGGCCTGCTGCCGGCAGGTCGGGCAGGCTGCGGCGTCCTCGCGGTCGAAGAGGTGCCGGCACAACTCGATCTGGTCCTCGACGAGGCCGCACAGGGTTTCCTCGCTGTTCCAAGCGTGCTCCACGCCTGGTCTGAGCAGGTGGACCGCAGCGGCGAACTCGGCCGGTACGCGTGCGATGGCGAACGACCAGCCTTCTTGATCAGCAGACATCACGGCGCGAGGTTACCGAACCAGGGTTGAGGCGGGGCACCTCTGCCGCCAGGACCCAAGGAGCACGCTGGAAAAAAAGCCTCCCGGGGCGCAGCCGAGTGACCAATCCGGTGATCTGACACCTGCACCACCCGGCCCCGATGCCGAACGGCCCCATCGACGCCGCCCGCCGGTCCGAAACCCCGGCTCTGCCGCCCGTCGACGTCGCTACATCGTTCAGGCGCAGGCTGGCCCTTGTGGTGCCGTTGGACGCAATTCGCAGCCAGAGTCACTGACCCGTCCGCAAGGCCGGCCATCGACTCCGATGACCGGCTCACTGAGAGGACCGCGCTGCGCGTCGGTGGTGAGACCAAGCGATAGGGCTCAGCAGCGCGGTCACACTCGTTGTGGCAGGGTCACGCGGAGTTGCGCCACTTGCGGCCGTGCCGGCCGATGAGTCGGTCGGCGTCGGTCGGGCCCCAGGAGGCGGCCTCGTAGGTGGGGATCGGCGAGTTGTCCTTCTCCCAGTTGTCGATGATCGGGTCGACGATCCGCCAGCACTGCTGCACCTCGTCGCTGCGGATGAACAGCGACGCGTCACCGATCAGCGCGTCCAGGAGCAGACGCTCGTACGCCTCCGGGGACTCCTCGGCGAACGTCTGGTCGTAGGAGAATTCCATTGTGGCGGTGCGGACCCGGAAGGAGTGGCCCGGCACTTTGGCACCGAAGCGCAGCGAGATGCCCTCGTTCGGCTGAATCCGCAGGATCAGCGCGTCAGCATCGAGACCGGTGAGCTGGTCGGTCGGGATCGGCAGGTGCGGCGGCCGCTGGAACTGTAGCGCCACCTCGGTGAGCCGGGCCGGTAGGCGCTTGCCGGTGCGGACGTAGAACGGCACTCCCGCCCAGCGCCAGTTGTCCACGTTGAGCCGCATCGCGGCGTAGGTCTCGGTCCGCGACAGGGGGTCGACGCCGGCCTCCTCGCGGTAGCCGGCCATCAGCTCCTCGCGGGTGCCGCCCCGGGTGTACTGTCCCCGGACCGCCGCCTCGGCGATGTCCCGGTCGGTGGGGAGCCGGATCGCCTGCAGCAGCTTCACCTTCTCGTTGCGCAGGCCCTCAGCCTCGAATGAGGCCGGCGGCTCCATCAGTGCCAGCGCGAGCACCTGGAGCACGTGGTTCTGCACGATGTCCCGCATCGCGCCGGCGTCCTCGTAGAAGCCGCCGCGGCTGCCGACGCCGAGGGTCTCGGCGACGGTGATCTGCACGTGGTCGACCCAGGAGCGATCCCAGATGGGCTGGAAGATCGAGTTCGCGAAGCGAAGCGCCAGCACGTTCTGGACAGTGTCCTTGCCCAGATAGTGATCGATGCGAAAGACCTGGCGCTCGTCGAACGCGCTGTGCACGACGCCGTCGAGCTCGCGGGCCGTGACCAGGTCGCGCCCGTACGGCTTCTCGATGACCAGGCGGGAGAATGAGCCTTCGCGTGGCTGGTTGAGCCCGACACCGGCCAGTCCGTTGATCACCGGCTCGAAGGCCCCGGCCGGGGTGGACAGGTAGAAGAGCCGGTTGCCGGACGTGCCCCGCTGTGCGTCCAGCTCGTCGAGGGTCTCGACGAGCCGCTTGTAGGTCTCCGGGTCGTCGTAGCCGCCGGCCACGTACCGTACGCCGCCCTGGAGCTGGCGCTTGCTGACGAGGGTGCGTTCGCCGAGGGCGCTCTCGGCGAACTGCTCGTCGGTCATCGACGTACGGGCGACGCCGACCAGCGCGAACTGGTCCGGGAGCCGCTCGTGCCGAGCCAGGCTCTCGATGGCGGGCAGCAGCTTACGCCGGGTCAGGTCACCGGAGGCGCCGAAGATCACCAGCGTGGCCGGCGGGGCACTCCGCTCCTGGATGAGCTGAGATGCGTGGTCCATGGTCTGCGTTCCTCCGGGCACAAGGGGTGTGGGATCGGGGGCGGTGCTGTCCTGCCAGGGATAGCGCGGGCTGTGGCGGTAGTGTCCGGGGCCACGCGGCGTGCCCCGTTGGTCACGGAGCTTGAGCGTCCCATGCTCGGCTGATGGGTAGGCGATCCGGTGCGGTCTGTCGGCGTACGTGATGGTGGTACGAATGATCGTGGCCAGATAGCCCGCGGAGGTCAACGGTCTCGCCGACGGCGGCGCCGCGGACCGCCAGCGGGCGGTTGCGGCGTTGCGCTGGTCTGGTGGTGGTGGCCCATCCTGATGCCGGTCTCATTGAAGGGCTGTTCGTATCCGCCTGTGACCGGAAGATGACCGGCAGAGTGCTCGCCCCGCAGCACCAGGCCGCAGCGGATTCTTGAGGTGCCCAACGCGAGCGGGAGCGGCGTCGGTGGGCAGTGGGGGACCTCATGCTCGCTGCGTCAGCCAGCTCCACCGCAGCGGTTTTGCCTGCGGCTCTCATCTCGGAATGGGGCGTAGCTCATCATCCGCGGTCTGCTGGTCCTCGCTCGGCGTCCCAGCGCCCGCCGGATCCTCTGGGACTCTGCGACTGGCCCGCGGTTCTACGGCAGCAGCGGCAGGTGGGGACGTGACGATTGTCAGTCCCCACCGTCATCGCCGTACTCGGAGAATGGAGCGATTCTGCCGGCGTCAGCGCCCGGTGGACACGATGTTTGAGGATTGCCCGTTCTGCTCGTCGCGCTTCAGGCGCTTCGCAGTCTGCTTCTCCTTGATCGTCTTGCCCTTCTTCTTGACGTTCGCCTTGCTCGTCGAGTCCTTGGACATGATCGAACCTCCTGGAGCAGGTCGGTGAACGTGCAGCGTGGTACTCGCCTGATCGCGGCGGCAGATGACAGGAGACCCGCGGCGGGCGCGAAGTCCTTCACTGCACGCCGACCCTACGCTGTTCCAGCTCTTGCCGACGTTGGGAAGCGCATCGACGATCGTGGGGCGATAGTTCGTGCCGCCTCACCGCTGCGGTAGGCGGGTCGCGATAGCGCGGCCGGCGCGGCGGTCCTCGCCCACAGGGGCGTATTCCCAGGCCGCCTCCGGCGGGGCGCTCAGGCTGCGGGGATGGGTGGCCACCCCGTCGACCCTCGACCAGGCAGTAGCAGATCAGACCTGCCTGCGGTGACAAGCGCATTCGTCCGGTAAGGGGCGCTCCAGCTTGTCATCGGAGGGCGTGCCCGCTCCACCGTGTGCGGGTCAGCGGCGGACGGGCGGCACGGCCTCAGCCTGCGGCCGCAGCGGTGATGTAGGTGTGGAACGCCGCTACTTGTTCATCAGTGACAACTGGTTCGAAGTCCAGGTGCTCGCTCGGAACGATGCTGGTACCGGTACCGGTGACTGTTACGAACCAGGCGCCTTCGTGGCCGAACCAGCGCGCCTGCGCCAGGACACCGATGTCGGCGCTCTCGGAGGGGTCATCCCGATCCGCCACGAAGACGATGCGAACCCACTGCCCGTCCTGGCCGTAGGGCGGCTGGGGAACGTGCAGGGTGAGATTGTCCGCGCCGAGGCTTTCACCGAATAGGCGAGCTGCACCGGCCTGGGTCAGTGCCCAGAGATCTGCTGTCTTACCCGTGCGGCCTACCTCCACCTCGCCGTCCGGACCCTCGACCAGTACGGCGTATGAGCGATCAGGCTCGTGCCGCACCCGTGCTCGCACCTGCATCCTGGGGTCGCTCATCAGTCAATGATGCGGCAGCCGCCCTAACGGCAGCGCCGCCGTACAGCTTCTTTCCAGTCATGCCGGTCGACGCTTGCCGGCGGAGGGCGCTATCGGCCGGCGACCGAGCCGCCCAGGAGCACCCGGCCGTAGTTGGTGCCGGTGGACGCTCTCGGTCACGATCGTGCCGGCGTGTCCGCAGTGGTCTTACCGTGGTGCCGGTGGACATCCACCCCCTCGCCGCGGGGTATGCCTTGCGCGCGTCTGCGATCGTTGGCGGCGGATATGCGGCAGAGGTTAGGTGCCGTGGTGTCTGCCCTTGCGGGTTCGAGGCAGGTTTGGATGGTCGATGGTTGTCTTTGCCCAGCAGCTTCCGGCGCTGATCGGCGTGATCGTGGGAGCCCTCGCCTCTTACCTTGTCAGCAGCGCGGGGGAGCGAGCACGTTGGCGACGCAGCCAGGCGGTCCGTTGGGATGAGAGCCGCATGCGGGTGTATGCCGAATATGGCGGCTCCGTCAAGCGGTGGGCCTACCTGTCGTGTCGTATCGCGGCAGCACGAGGGTTCGACCACTCCGCAGCCCACCTGACCCCGGAAGAGGGACTCCCGCTCCTGGCCGCAGCGGAGGACGATCGTGGAGCGCGGTGGGAATCGATGCTGCTATTGGGCAGCCCGGAGACTGTTGCTGCTGCCCGTGATTGGCATCAAGCTGTCCACCGTCTCGATTGGTACGCACGTGGACGATTGACGGATGCCGAGCAGTGGCTGCCGGCGATTCGGGAGATGGAGAAGTACCGCGACAGGTACTACGAATGCGCGCGGAACGATCTCGGTGTAGGTGGCGGGTCGCTACCGCCGCCGGCATGGCCTCCTTCATGGGTTCCCGAGACCGGGACATGATCCAGCATCCCTGGGCTGGATTGCCGGGGACGCTCTACCGAGGGGGCAGCTACGTCCGGCGCGATGACGTGGCCGAGCACGCCGAGCCCCAGGGTGGGGGCAGTCAACTCGTCGTCATGTGGAGGGCCGGTCACTGTCTCCACTGGAAGTCAGGGCGTGTCGGTTCCGGTCCCCGGTCCAGGCCGCTTCGAGGATCGCGGTCAGGCTGGCGGTGTCGGTCGGGCCCGGATGGTTCTGGATCAGGCGGGTGACGCCACTGGCCATCTCCGCGAAGCGCGGGAGGTCGGCGCGTGCCACGCCGATGTCCGCCAAGGTGCGAGGGATGCCGATGTCGGCAAGGAGCCCGTCGAGCCAGGTGAGGAACGTGTCTGCGGCCTCGGCGTCGGAGGCGTCGGTCACGTCGAGCCCGCACACCCGGGCGAGGATGGCCAACCTGTCGCTGATGGCATCCTTGGCCGCGTCCAGCGCGTAGGGCAGGAGCAGCCCGACGCCCACGCCGTGCGGCGTGTGCGTGGCTGCGCCGATGGGGTACTGGAGAGCGTGCGGGGCCGCGTTGCCCGCGTGGGAGAAGGCGAGCCCGGCGAGCATGGACCCATAGGACATGTCCGCGCGCGCGTCCGTGTCGCCTCCGTCAGTGACAGCACGGCGCAAGCTACGGGCGATTCGCTCCGCGGCCAGGAGCGCGTAGTGGTCGGTGATCGGGTTGCGGCCGAGGAACACCTGCTCCACTGGGTCGCGCGGGCCGTGGGCCCGGGGTTGCGCGGTGTAGCTCTCCACGGCGTGACAGAACGCGTCGATGCCCGAGTGGGCGGTGACGGTCGCCGGGCAGCTGTAGGTGAGTTCGGGGTCGACGATGGCGAAGTCGGGCACGATGTGGACGCTGGAAACCCCCACCTTCAGCTCGCGGTCCGGGTCGGTCAACACCGAGACGGGTGTGAGCTCGGAGCCGGTGCCTGACGTCGTCGGGACCGCGACGAGAGGAATCGTCGGCCCCGGCACCTTCGACTCACCGTAGAAGTCGCGTGGGCTCCCACCGTGGCGCCGGATGACGCCGACGATTTTGGCGAGGTCGATCACCGTGCCACCCCCGACGGCGAGGATCACGTTGGCGTCCACCTCGGCGGCGGCCGAGACGGCCACTGCGACATCGGAGAGTGGCACGTCTGGAGTCGCGTCGGAGAACACCTCGATGGCCTTGACCCTCTCCCGCACGGCGGCCACGATCTCGGCCACGCCCGGCTGCCTCAGGAGAATCTGGTCGGTCACGATGAGGACTCGCGAGCCACTCTCGGCCACCACTCGTGGGATGTTCTGCGCGACCCCTTCGCCCACTATCAGCTGGCGTGGTCCGCGGACGGTCTCAAGCATGTCGGTGCCTCTCCGGAACGTCGGCGGCGATGAGCGGGGCGGACGTCCAGGTCATCTGCGAGACCGGGACGGCGTCGGCGAGGGTGGCCGCGCGGGCACGCGGGCCGGGTGCCCGGAGCGGCAGGCCGGTCACGGGAGGTCGATCGCCACGTAGGTGAGGTCGAGGTATTCGAGGATGCCCTCGTGCGACCCCTCCTTGCCGATCCCGGACTGCTTCACGCCGCCGAACGGAGCTGACGGGTCCGATATCAGGCCACGGTTGATGCCGAGCATCCCCGTGTCCAGGCCTTCGGTGAACCGGAGCGCCCGCTGGAGGTCACGGGTGAAGACGTACCCGGCCAGGCCGTGCTCGGTGTCGTTGGCCTTCGCCATCACCTCGTCGTCGGACGTGAACGAGATGATCGGCGCCACCGGGCCGAAGATCTCCGCCTTCAGCATCCGGGCGTCCTCGGGCACGTCGACGAGGACCGTAGGCGGGTAGAAGTGGCCCGGGCCATCGGGACGCTCGCCGCCCACCAGGACCCGGGCGCCGCGATCGACCGCGTCGGCGACCAGCTCGTCGATTTTGGTGACCGATGCCTCGTCGATCAACGCCCCGACGTTCACGCCGTCGTCGAGACCGTGGCCCACCGAAAGCGCGCCCATCCGCTCGGCGAAGCGCGCCGCGAACTCCTCGCGTACGGGCTCCTCGACGTAGATCCGGTTGGCCGCGATGCAGGACTCCCCGATGTTGCGCATCTTGGCCACCATGGCACCGTCGAGCGCGACGTCCAGGTCAGCGTCGGCACACACGATCAGGGCCGCGTTGCCGCCCAGTTCCATGGACGTGCGCAGCACGTTGTCCGCAGCCTGTCGAAGCAGTACGCGTCCGACCTCGGTCGACCCGGTGAACGAGAGCTTGCGGGTCCGACCGTCGGCCAGCAGTGCGGAGACCACATCGCCGGAACGCTTGGTGGTCACCACGTTGACGACGCCCGGAGGAACGCCGACCTCCTCCATGATGCGGGCCAGGAACAGCATGGTGAGCGGCGTCTGGCCCGCTGGCTTGGTGATCGTCGTGCAGCCCGCGGCCAACGCAGGAGCGATCTTGCGGGCACCCATGGCCAACGGGAAGTTCCAGGGCGTCACGAAGACACACGGTCCGACCGGCTTCGGCACGGTGAGGATGCGATATCCACCCGCGGGAGCGATGCTGTAGCGACCCTCGACGCGCACCGCCTCCTCGGCGAACCAACGGAAGAACTCGGCGCCGTACGCCACCTCTCCCCGGGCCTCGGCGAGCGGCTTGCCCATCTCGAGCGTTATCAGCCGGGCAACCTCCTCGGATCGCTCGGTCAGTGCCCGGTACGTAGCGGTCAACAACTCTGATCGTTTGCGCGGCGGGGTCGCCGCCCACTCCGCCATCGCCTTGCTCGCCGCACCCAAGGCGGCGAGCCCGTCGACGACGTCGGCGTCCGCCACCTCGGCGATGGTCTTGCCGGTGGCCGGGTCCTCGACGGCAAAGGTGGCTCCGCTTGCGGCGTCGCGCCAGGCGTCGCCGATCCGTAGCCGCCGATGCTCGGGGGCCAGCACGTTCATCGGGTCACTCATCGCGTCGCCTCCTGTGATCTTCTTCGTGATGTCCGGCGTGCCTCAGCGATCGCGCTGTGCGCGGAGACGGACGGGTCACACGCCCTCGTCGGGGGAGAGGTTGTCGAGCGGGGCGAAGCCCCGCGCCATCGATCGCCTTCGCGGGCCGCTGTCGTATCGCGTCGTCAGGTCGTGCGCACTGGTGACGGTCCGCCGAGGCTCGATTGACGCATGCTGGCGCATGTCGCTGTCGCCGCTGGGCGCCGTTACCGTCCCGCCTCGGACAGCGACAGCCCGGTGCCCGCATCGAACAGGTGCGCACGATCCAGGTCGACAGTGACGAGCAGCCGCTCGCCCGGCGTACCGGTGACTGTGGGTCGTGCCTTGACCTTGAGGATCTCCGTCCCCACTCGGACGTCGACCACCGTTCGGTCACCGAGTGGCTCGAGCCCGTAGAGCTCACCCGACAACGACGCGTGCCCACGTTGCTCGACGGACAGGTCCTCCGCCCGCAGGCCCAGCAGCAGCTCACGACCGTCCTCGGCCGTGGTCCAGCGGGGCCGCGGTAGCGTCCAGCCTGCCGCACCGACCAGACGATCTCCCTCGGCGTGGCAGGCGAGCAGGCTGATCGGCGGGCTCCCGACGAATCCCGCGACCCACTGGTTGGCGGGACGCTCGTACACCTCGGTCGGCGTTCCGACCTGTTGCACCTCTCCCTCCTTGAGGACCGCGACCTGGTCGGCCATGGACAGGGCTTCGACCTGGTCGTTCGTCACGTAGACGAAGGTCGCTCCGAGGCTCCGGTGGATGCGGGTGAGTTCGGTGCGCATCTCGACGCGGAGCTTGAGGTCGAGGTTCGTCAGCGGTTCGTCCATGAGGAACGCGCGCGGGCGACGGACCAGCGCCCGGGCCAGGGCGACGCGCTGCATCTCACCGCCCGACAACTGGGCGGGACGACGCTGCAGCAGACGTTCGATGTGCAGCAGGCCCGACATCTGCTCGACGGCGGCGGCGATCTCACGTGACGAGCAGCGGCGCGCCCGCAGCGGCGAGGCGATGTTCTCGTACACAGTGTGTCGCGGGTAGAGGGCGTAGCTCTGGAAGACCATGGCCAGGTCGCGGGCGGCCGGGGTGTCACCGGTCGCGTCCCTGCCGTCCAGATGCACCGACCCGGCGTCAAGCTTGTCGAGGCCGGCCATCGCTCGCAGGGTCGTCGTCTTGCCTGCCCCGGAGGGCCCGAGTACGACGAAGAACGAGCCGTCCGGCACGTCCAGCGTCACCCCGTCGAGGGCCTGGACTTTTCCGAAGGACTTGCGCAGCCCGTGCACTGCCACGGTTCCCATCAGGCCACCAGCTCTTCCGTGCTCACGTCGTAGACCGCCGGGGTCCCGCCGGTGTGCCGCAACCCGACCGTTGCGTCAGCCGCGAAACGGACAGTCGGTGGCATGCGAACCCGTACGTCGCGCTGGCCGCCGTGGTCGACCACGTAGATGATTTCGTCGCCCAGCCACTCCGCCGAGACCACGCGGGCCGGGACCGACTGTTCCGCCCCTGGTGCGGTGACTTCCAGCGCCTCCGGCCGGACGCCTGCGACCAGGCGACGGTCGCGCGGCAGGCCTGGCGGTGGCGCGAGGGCCAGTCCGCCCTCACCGCGCAGCTTCCCGTCGGCCACCTCCACCTCGATCAGGTTCATCGGCGGGGAGCCGATGAAAGCGGCGCAGAAGAGACTCGCGGGACGGTCGTAGACCTCCAGCGGCGTGCCGATCTGCTCGACGCGGCCCTTGTTGAGGATGGCGATTCGGTGACCGAGCGACATCGCCTCGACCTGGTCGTGGGTGACGTAGACCATCGTCGCCCCCAGCTCCCCCTGCAGGTGCTTGATCTCGGTACGCATGTCCGCCCTCAGCTCCGCGTCCAGATTGGTGAGAGGTTCGTCCATGAGGAATGCGCGCGGCCGCCGCACCAGGGCGCGAGCCAGCGCGACGCGCTGCTGCTCCCCGCCGGACAGCTGGCGCGGTCGCCGGTCCAGGAGCGGACCAAGCCTCATCAGCCGGGCAGCCTCGGTGACCCGCTCGTGCACCTCCGGCTTGGGCAGACCCTCTGCCCGCAGCGGGAACGCCAGGTTGTCGCGGGTCTTCAGATGCGGGTAGAGGGCGTAGAACTGGAACACCATGGCGATGTCGCGCTCGGCGGGCGGCATGTCGTTGACCAACGTGTCGCCGATGCGGATGTCGCCCGTCGTCTGCCGCTCCAGGCCGGCTATGGCCCGCAACGTGGTCGTCTTGCCGCAACCCGAAGGGCCGAGCATCACGAACAGCTCGCCGTGACCGATGGACAGGTCCACGTGTTCGACCGCTACCGTCCCGTCGGGGTAGCGCTTGTGCAGTGCTGTCACCTCGATGCCCGCCATCAGCGTCGCACCGCCCCGAGCGTCACACCGGCGATGAGGTGCTTGCGCACCAGGTACGCGAAGACGAGCACCGGCAGGGCGAACACCACGGAGGCGGCGGCCACGAGACCCCAGTCCGTCGTGGTGCCGCCGATGAGGCCGGCGATGGCGGGTGGGGCCGTCCGGACGTCGTCGCTGGAGGTGAGGAAGGTGGCGAACACGAACTCGTTCCACGAGAAGATGAGTGCGAAGACCGCCGTCGCGGCGATGCCGGGCACGAGCAGGGGAAGGGTGAATCGCCGGAACGCCTGTAAACGGGTGTAGCCGTCGAGCATGGCGGCATCCTCGTACTCCGCGGGCACCTCGTCGACGAAGCCCTTCATCATCCAGATCGTGAACGGGACGTTGAACGCGCTGTAGATGAGGATCAAGCCGAGCTTGTTGTCGATGAGTCCGACTTGGCGGTACATGAGGAAGATCGGGATCACGACCACCACGGGCGGCATGAAACGCGTGGACAGGATGAAGAACAGTTGGTCCTTCTTGGCCTTCACGGCGAAGCGTGAGTAGGCCCAGGCCGCCGGGACTCCCAGCACGGTGGCCAGCACCGTGGAAGCTCCGGCGACCACGACGGAGTTGAGGAACGAGACGGACAAGGCCGAGCGACCGCCGTCGGGGGAGACGAACACGTCCTTGTAATGGTCCAGAGTGACTGTGAAGTCGAACAGCTTCGCCGGGATGGCGTAGACGTCCCGGTTCTCCTTGATGGACGTCTCGATCATCCACAGCACCGGGAAGAGCATCACGACGGCCAGCACGGTCAGCAGCGTGACCTCCAGCACGGAGCGGCCTCGGCTGCCAAGGCGGCGCGCGGGGGGCGTGTGATCCCGGGCAGGACCTGTGGACACGGCCTCGTCGACGGAGACGGCCATCAGCCCTCCTTGAGCTTGTTCAGGTAGCGCAGGTAGAACTGCGTGAGGACGATGACGACGAGGACCATGAGGATCCCGTACGCCGAAGCGGTTCCGGTGTTGAAGCCCAGGAACGCGACCTTGTAGATGTGGAACGACAACGTCTCGGTGGAGACACCCGGGCCACCGTTGGTGAGGATGTAGACGAGGTCGAACAGCCGGAACGCCTCGATGGCCCTGAACATCACGGCAATGAGAAGCAGTGGCCATACCAGCGGAAGAGTGATGGTGCGGAACCGGAACCATTCGGACGCCCGGTCGATCGAGGCGGCCTCGTACAGGTACTTGGGAACCGCGGTGAGGCCCGCGAGTGCGATGAGCATGATGAACGGCGTCCATTGCCAGGTGTCGACCACGATCAGGGACAGCAGTGCCGTCCGCTGCCGGGTGAGCCACTCCACCTGCCCCAGGCCGATCGAGCCGAGCATGCTGTTGACCACGCCGAACTGCGCGTCGAGCATGAAGCGCCAGAACAGCCCGACCACGACCGGCGACAGCATCATCGGGACCAGGAACAGAGTGGTCAGCACTCCTCGCCCATGTGTGCGCCGCGAGATCAGGTAGGCGATGCCGAATCCGAGCACGGTCTGTAGGCCGACCGCACCGACCACGTAGATCAACGTCGTCAGGGCCCTCGTGTGGACCTGCGCCGACGTCAGGATGGCGGTGTAGTTCCCGAATCCGATGAAATTGGCGGGCCCTCCGCGGGTGGCCGAGTAGTCGGTGAAAGACAGGTACAACGCCCACAGCAACGGGAACACCGACATGGCGAGCAACAGCAGCATCGCGGGGGAGATGAAGGTGACGGCGAGCCAGCGGTCGCTCAGCCGAGGGGACCGACCCCGGGCAGGTGGGCTCGCGGACGCCACCTGCCCGGGATCGTCGGTCGTCAGAGGGACGGGGTCACTCACAGTCCGCCGCCACCCTTGCGGTTGCCGGAGTCGAGGACGCTCTGCTGCTCCTTGGCGATGTCGTCGAGCGCATCCTTCGGCTTCTTCGCACCGTTGAGAGCCGCGTTCACGTTGGTGTTCTCGATGTCGACGAGGCGCGCGTACTCGGGCACGTTCCACATGTCCCGCATCCGCGGAACCGAGTCGGTGTACACCTGGTTGAACGGCCCGGCGTTGAGGAACTCGGGCGACTCCAGGGCGTCCGTACGCGATGGCACGCCACCTGCCGCGGCCCACTTCTTCTGGACGTCAGCCCGCTCGAACCACTTCATGAAGTTCAGGGCCTCGGTCTGGTTCGCCGTGGCCGAGTAGGCCGACACGTGCATCCCCATGCCGCCGAGAGGGACCAAATTCGTCTTCTGGCTCGGCAGGGTGGCAAAACCCAGCTTGTCGAGGATCTGCTCCCGGGTGGTGCCGAGCGTCGACTGCTTCGGATCGAGCAGGCCGCCGCTCGCGGCGATCCAGTTGAACGCGATGCAGGCCTTGCCCTGGGCGACAGCCGCGTTCACCTCGTCGATGAACCAGTTGCCGGAGCCCTTGGCGGTCAACGGCTTCATCTTGTTGACCAGGACGTCCATCGCCTCCTGGCCCGCTGCGTCGTTGATGACGCCATCGATCTTGCGAGTCTTGGAGTCCCAAAGGTTGCCGCCGTAGACACCGTTGACAGTGTTGTAGGTGACGGCCGCGGCATCGGAGCCGTTGGCCTGGTGGAAAGCCAGCCCGCTGACGCCAGGGTTGTCCGCCTGGCACTTCTCGGCGGCTGCGATCATCTGGTCCCAGGTCTGCGGCGGCTTGTCGCCGATCAGGTCCTTGCGGTAGATCATCGTCCAGGTGTCGCCGAGCAGCGGCAGTCCGTACAGGCTGGCGTTCTCGTCGCGCTTGCCGGTCTCCGCCTGGGGAAACTGGCCGTAGGCCGCCAGGAGGTACGGGTTGTAGGCCGCGACGTCGATGTTCTCCTTGACGAAGTCGGTGAGGTCGAGGATGTTGCCGTTCGTCACGGCCTCGCCGATGTGTTGCGAGTCCAGGATCGCGATGTCGAAGTCGGTCTTGCGCGCCGCGAACTGGGTGAACATGGCGTCGTGCCAGTTCGCGTTCGGCACGGTGTTGACCTTGATGGTCGCGTTCGGTCGTTCCTTCTTGTACTCCGCGTTCGCGAAGGCTTCCAGTGCCTTGGCGGGCGGCCAGTCGAACCAGATGAAGCTGAGGGTCAGCGGATCCTTGGTGAGCTCCGGGATGGTCGCCGGCGCCTTGGGGGCGCTCGCCTTCTCGCCGTCGTCCTTGCCCTCGCCGCAAGCCGTCATGGTCGTGGCCACCAACAGCATGGCCGCCGTCGCCAGCTGCACCTTCCGGCCGGGATCGGACAATCGTCCTATTCGCTTCGGATACCGCATCTTCTTGCCTGCTTTCTGGATGGGGACTTCTAAGGCCTCGCTATGTGCTTCGCCGAGCAGTTGCTGGGTTGTTCAGGCGTGTTGCCGGGCCGTCGCGGGGACCGGCGTCACGAGTACACCGCGATGTACTGGGTCTCCCTGCCGTCGAGAAGTCCGTCGGTCCAGCTGCGACCCGGTGACGACCCGAGCAGGACGTCGAGCATGCTCATGGGAGTTCCAGGTGATCGAAGTAGAGCGGTGGCGGGCGGTGCCGCGATGTGCAGGATGGCGGGCGTTCGTCACTTTTCCTATACGATCGCGTGGGGGCGTCAGCATGCCGCAGCGTTGTGACTGATGTCAATAGGTTCGCGAAGGCGCAGGAAGGGACCTCACGTCACGATGGACGACGAAGCGATGATCGTGCGGGGCCGCAGGGCCGTGACGGGCGCAACGCCGCCGGGAAGATCTGGCGGCCGGCTTGCCGACGAGGTGTACGACACGCTGCTCGGACAGCTGATGTCGCTACGGATCGAGCCTGGCTCCCGCGTCACGATCGACGTCCTGGCTCGGGAGCTGGGGGTCTCACAGACGCCGATCCGAGACGCTCTGAACCGCATGGAGGCCGAGGGTCTGGTAGTGCGCGTACCCCATGCCGGCTACCGCATCCCTCCCCAAATCACCCGTCACCGATTCGAGGACATGCTCGAGGTCCGCCTGCTCCTCGAGCCGGCGGCGGCGCGCAGGTCCGCCGAACGCGCATCCTCGGAGCAGGTGGCCGGCCTGCGACGGATGCTGGAGGAGATGGCGGAGCTGGAGGGGGGCAACGGGCCCACGGCCTATGGCGCCTTCGGGCTACGCGACGCCGCCTTTCACGATCTCGTCGCCCTGAGCGCGGAGAACCAGGTCATCCGTGAAGCGCTCGCTCGCCTGCACAGCCACGTGCACCTCTTCCGGCTTCACCACGACACCCAGGTCACTCACCTGGCGATGGCCGAGCACGAGGAGGTGGTGGCCGCGATCGCCGCGCGTGACCCGGACGCCGCCGCGTACGCGATGCGTCGGCACATCTTGCGGTCCGGCGAGCGTTTTCGACGGTTGTTCGACGAGATCGAGGGCGCGGGCGCAATGGCGGTAGAGGCTTGACGAGCGCGCTGGGCCCAGGAATGCTAACTCAATCCTGATCGGATCGGATTGGATCCACCTCACCCGCCCCTAGATGCGAGGAGAAGCAGGTGCCCAGAGCGCTGCTCCTGACCGGCGATGCCGCCGAGGAGCTCGACACCATGTATCCCTACTACCGCGTGCAGGAGGGCGGCTGGGACGTCGACGTCTCGTCACGGACGATGCGCGACGTGCAACTGGTCATCCACGAGTTCGACCCCAACTCCGATGCCTACGTGGAGAAGAACGGCCGCAAGCTGCCGGTCGACGTGCCCTGGGCCCAGGTCGACGTCGAACGCTACGACGCCCTCATCATTCCCGGGGGACGCGCCCCCGAGTGGATCCGGGTCGACGCCGACGTCAGGCGCATCACCGAGCACTTCTTCGCGCGCAACCTACCCATCGCACTGGTCTGCCACGGCGCGCAGGTACCAGCGGTGTACGGGCTGCTGAAGGGTCGAAAGACGGCGTGCTTTCCCCCCATCACCGGGGACATGGAGAACGCGGGCGCGACGGTCATCGACGCTCCCGACGTCGTGGACGGCAACCTCGTCTCCTGCCGGGGGTGGCCCGACATGCCGCAATTCGGCAGGGCGATGATGGAGCTCTTCTCGAAGTCCGTCGACCCCGCATCGGCATGAGCGCACCGGGCCTGCCCTGGTGACCGCACTTCGGACCGTCACAGTCGACGGTTGCCCCGTCCACGTCCTGGATAGCGGCTCGGGGCACGCGGTGCTGATGCTGCACGGCTCCGGACCCGGCACGACCGGGTCCGGCGCCTGGGCAACGACGGCGCAGGCGCTGGGCACGTCCTGGCACCTGGTCGCTCCCGACCAGGCGGGGTTCGGACGTACACCCCTCCCGGCGGGCTCCAGGGCTGGGCTCCGGCTGTGGACGGAGCAGGCCGCGGGCCTGATGGATGCTCTCGGTATCGAGTACTACGACGTGGTGGGTCACTCGATGGGCGGTGCTGTGGCGCTGGCGTTGGCGGCCGCGCGCCCTGAGCAGGTCACCCGTGTCGTGGCTGTCTCGACGATGGGCGCCCCCGGGGCGCCGCTGTCCGCCGAGCTCGACGCGGTCTGGGCCGCCCCCGCCGGCCCGATCGGGGCCCGAGACATGCTGGGTCGCCTCGTTCTCGACCAAGCGCTCGTGACCGATTCGGCCGTCGACGCCCGTGCAGCCGCGATGCGAGCGGGGGCGGCCGCATTCGCGTCGTTGTTCCCGCCGCCCAGGGCACGATGGGTCGACGAGCTCACCCTCTCGGCGCAAACGCTGGCAGCGGTGCGCGCGCCCGTGCTGCTCGTTCACGGCGCCGAGGACCGGGTCACCCCGCTCGAGACGGCAGCCCAGCCACTGCTCGACCACCTGGCCGACGTCCGTCTGCACGTGTTCGGCCGATGCGGGCACGTGCCGTCGATCGAGCACCCGCAGGAGTTCAGGCAGCTGCTGTCGTGCTTCCTCCGCCCGGACCGAGGTCACTAACCGCTGCGGCAGGCTGCGCGACCTCAGGGCCGAGTGCTCTTGAGCGCCAGGGCGACGACCGTGCGGAGTCACGGCAGGTGCCGAGGGCGAGCCCGTGCCCCGCCGACCTGAGGTCGACGGGGCACGGTTGGTGCAGGGAGTGGATCAGGCGACGAAGCGGGTCTTGCGGCGGCGGGCCGCCACGAAGCCCGCAGCGCCGGCGGCGAGCAGTACGCCACCGATGCCGGCGGTCAGGCCGGCCTTGGCACCGGTGATCGGCAGCGGGCCATCGGTGTCCCCGCCTCCCTGGCCGTCATCCCCACCGGGACTCTCGCTCCCGCCGTCAGCGCTCGCGATGATGGTGATCTTCGCGCTGTCGTTGGCTGGGTTGAGATCCACGCCCGTGTCGAAGGTCAGCTGCACCTTGGCGGCCCGGGTGCCGGCCTCGTCGAGGCGCAGCTCGAACTCGTACTCGATCTTCTCGCCCTGCGCCAGGCGTCTGTGCTCGACGCAGCGGTACTCCTTGGCGCCGAGCTTCCCAGGCACCCAGTCGCCGCGGCTCGAGCAGGTCATCGGAACGCGTACGGCCGTGACGCCACTCGGCAGCGAGAGCACGGTACGGGCCCGGAGGTCCTTGGCTCCGTCGACGTTGACAGCCGCCGGGCCGTTGTTGACGTAGCCGACCTTCAACGGCACCGTGGCGCCGACCTTTCCGGTCGCGGTCGCCGGCGTCCCGAGCGCCGCCACCTCAGCCCCCTGGTCACCGCTGACGAGAAGTCTCATCACCGTATTGTCGTCTCGGTCGTTGATGTCTGTCTGCCGCGACCTACTTTGCAGACCAACCGGCTCAAGCCTCAGCTCCTCCTCGGTGCCCTGCTGCCCAAGTCGCGTTGGGTTGTGGGACTGGAACTCCTCCCAGTCTGCCGGCGTGTGCCAGCGCGCCGAGCCGGTGTGACCGTTCGGGGCCGAGTCGTCGGCCGGCACTGTGAAACCGAAGCTGGAGTCCAGTCGTGCGGCGCCGCCCGGCTCGATGGTGTTGGGGAACCGGCAGGCGAAGGCGTGGCGGAAGGCGTCGGCGGGGCTGTACTCGCAGTTCTTGTACCGCTTCGACGGGCCGAAACCGTAGCCGCCTTCGAAGTGCAGCACCACGCTGTGGACGGCCTTCTCGCCGCGGTTCGCCACCGTGAGCGGGACGTCGAGCGTGCCGCCGAGGACGCCTGTCAGCTGGAGCCCCTGCTCGACGCCGGCGAGATCCACGCCCTCACCGATGCTGACTCTCGAGCGGTGGGTGGCCGAACCGCCGTCACTATCGGTGATGGTGAACTTGATTTCGCCCTGCTGGTCGGGCTTGGCGCTCTTCTTCGCTCGCACGACCAGGTTGACCATGGTGATGTACGTGTAGTAGTCGTTTTCTTCTGCCACCACCTTGCAGGTGAGGATCGCACCAGACTCGGTGCAGGAGTCAGCACCGCCGTCGTTCCTCACGTCGGCGAAGCCAGCGACCTTGCTCCGGTCCACCTTGACGGTGTATTCGCCCCACTCCATGGTGCTGGTGCGGGTGCGGGCAGAGAGGTTCGATCCTTTTGCAGGGCCGCCGGGGGCGACAACCACATCTCTGGCGTAGAAATCGAGGTCCTCGGCGGCAGGGGCGGCGAAGGCGGGGACGGCGGAGGCCGCGATGAGCGCGCCTACGACCCCGAACCCGGCAAGCCAGCGCCGGGCGAGTTGCTTGGGCATTACCGGGTTCCTCCGTGGGATTGATCAGTGGAGCCCGTGGAGCTTATGAGGCCGTTAGGGCTGGTGCTGCCCCGCTCAAGCGCCAACGGCGGAGATGGGCCGAACGGAGGGCCAGCATCGCCGTAAGGTCGGGTGCCGCATCAGGGCGATTGTCATTTTTCTGATCCTCCGGGATCGAGCCCCTAGCATGGCGTCATGACCGTAGATCTCTTCGCGGGCATCCCCGTTCGCGACTACGCCGCCGCGGCGGCCTGGTACGAGCGACTCCTCGGGGCCCCGCCGTCGTTCCTACCGAACGACACCGAGGCGGTGTGGGAACTCGCCGAGCACCGGTACGTGTTCATCGAGGTGCGGCCCGACCACGCCGGGCACGCCATGCACACCGTCTTCGTCAGCGACTTCGACGCCCGCATCGCCCAGATCGTCGAGCGCGGCCTGGAGCCGGCCGTGCGCGAGACCTACGACAACGGCGTCCGCAAGGCGACTTTCCGCGACCCGGACGGCAACGAGATCGGCATCGGCGGCGAGCCGGTCTGACGCAGGCCGGCGGCGTGGAGGAACCCGGACATGGAAGCTATCCCCGTGGGTGGAGGAGCAGCTCCGCGATCTCCTGTACGCGTTTCACAGTGATACCGCTGCGTTGTTCCACTGCCAGCGGGTGGTCGGTTGGTTCGAGTACGACATGTGGACGAGTGCCGACTGGCCCGGAGTGCACCTCTGTCTTCAGGTTCAGCGTTCCCACGGGGTACACCGGAAGCTCGGTGGACAGCCAACCGAAATATGCCGGTTCCTGCTCCCGGCCTGGGGTGGTCCACAGGTCCAGAGTGCGACGGAAGCTGTCCCTGCTGAGCGACACCCATACGCCCCAGTCGAAGTCGTCTTCGGCGTCGAGGACGGGGATGACCAGCCGGGCCCGGACGAAGTAGTGCTGCGCCTGGATGACGCAGGTCTCGTCTTCGAGAACGCTGCCCTCGTCGCTGGCGAGATCGTCGCGCCAGTACGCCGGCGCTTCGGCCCCGTAGGAGAATGGGAGGCCTTCGTGGCGCCGGCCGCAGCGGCGGCAAGAGAACTCTTGATCAACCATGGCGCGACGGTACAGCCCTCCTACCGGGCCGGAAAGCGGGTGGGCGGCCGCCCCTTGAGCCGCCGCACCCTGATCCCGACCGTACGAGCTGGTGGGGCGCGACCAGCTCCGAGCGGGGGCGGCGTCAGCCTGATCACGGCTGCGACGATCCGTCACAACCGACCCTCTTCTAAGCCAGGATGGGTGTCCTGCAAACAGAGGTGCCCGAGTCTGCATCGGAGTGAGCCTGGGGACGGCCGCCGAACGCGGCCGTCCCCAGAGGTAGCGCGGGTGTCACCCGAGGTTCAGCGGATCGCCGCCCCGCCGGTGGGGGTCGGCTGGACCCGCTCGAACCGCACCTTGCTCAGCCACCCCGGGAGGTCACTGAGCACGTACAGCTCGCCGTTCACATCGGCGCCGAACGCCGTCGGCTGGGTGGGGAAGGTGCCGATCTCGGCGGTCTCGTAGCCGCCCGTGGACTTGGGACGCACGGCGAAAGCGCGGGTCGAGCAGTAGTCGCTGGCGATGTAGGTGCCCCGCGCCTCGGGGGTGACGGACCCCCGGTACACCAGGCCGCCGATGATGGAGCAGTTCTCCGTCATGTAGTGGTCGTACTCGACGATCGGGTCGGTGAGCCGCACGCCCGGCCGGCACTGCGTCTCGTCGAAGACCGGCGTGCCCTCTCGGCAGGACCAGCCGAGGTTCGCGCCACGCTGCGACGGGCGGACGTGGTTGATCTCCTCGATCAGGCCCTGACCGACATCACCGATCCACAGCGAGTTGTCGGCCGGGTCGATGGAGAACTTCCACGGGTTGCGCAGCCCGTAGACCCAGATTTCCGGCCGCGCGCCCGCCGTGCGGACGAACGGGTTGTCGTAGGGCACGCAGTAGGGCTTTCCCCCGCAGCTGCGGTTGACGTCGATTCGCAGGATCTTGCCGAGGAGGGTGCCGAGGTTCTGGCCGCTCTTGAACGGGTCGTTCGCGAAGCCACCGTCGCCGAGGGACCAGTAGAGGTAGCCGTCGCGGCCGAAGGCCACCTGTCCGCCGTTGTGGTTGCCGTACTCGGCGTGCTCCTGGGTGAGCAGCACCTGCACCCGGTCAGGAGCGTTGATGGGCACTCGCGCCAGGGTCAGCGCGCCGGCCGGCAGGCTGGTGTAGGCCACGTAGAGCATCCCGGTCCGCGCGAAGTTCGGCGCCGGAGTGATGCCGAGAAGGCCGCGCTCGTTGTCCGACGTGTCGATCCGGGCGGTCAGGTCGATCACCGGGTCGGGTGCGAGGCCGGTGTCGGGGTGGTAGGCGCGGACGGTGCCGTTCTTCTCCGCGATCAGCATCCGGCCGTCCGGCAGCCCCGTGATCGCGATGGGACGCTGCAGACCGAAGGCCACCCGTTCGGAGACCACTGTCAGCTCAGCGAGTGGCACAGCACGGGGTTTGGATGGGCCGGCCGCGGCGGTGCCGGCCACCGGCGATGGTGGCGACAGAGACGCAGCCAGGGCCAGAACGAGCAACCCGGCCAGCATGGCGGCCGGGCGACGACGTCGTCGTGACATGTTCAGCTCCTCGAGCAGGTGGGTGGTGGACGCGGTCTGGGAGCGTTCCCACGATACATTGGCCTAATTCAATATCCAACCGGCGTCTGCGTGTTGCGGAGCCGGGCCGTCGCGCGACTCCCGGAGCGGGTGACAACGGACGGTAGTGTGAGTCATCGATCAATACGAACGGTGGTGCCGGTGAGTCTGATCCAGGCGGGTGTCACAGCGGCGACGACGATGCTGGCCGTCCTGATCGGTGGATGGCTCACCGTCCGGGCTCAGGATCGGCTGTGGCGGCGCGACCAGGATCGACAGTGGCGAGACATCCGGCTGAACGCGTACACCGACTTCATCGGCGCGGTCCGGGAGTACGTGGCCCACGTCCTCAACCCGGCGGCGCGCATCACCGCCGTGCCGCGCCCGCGTGAACCGGGTGATCTCATGCCGTTCTTCGACGACGAGGGCAGCCGCTACCGGGAGCGACTGGAGAGCACCAAGACCGCGCTTCGACTGGTGGCCGGCAACGTCGAGGTGGTGAGCGGCTCGTCGGAGCTGGTGCGCCAGGCCCGGCTCCTGGCGGCCACACGAGCGGGTAGCGAGGCCCAGGCGTTGCCCGCGGATCGGTTCGACGCCCTGTGGGAGGCCGAGCGCCGATTCATCGAGGTGGCCCGGGCCGAACTCGGGCTGCCCTCCGCGTTCGTGCCATGACCGGTCAACGCCCGCCCGTCACGGTCACGCCAGACGCGCCGCCGTCATTCCAGGCCGAAGTCGACGGGGCTATCAGCAGCTCTGGCTCTGAACGCCGTCGCCACGGGCTCGCCTCGGGGGCCGAGGAGGGTCTCCAGGTCGTCGTCCCGGGAATCGGCGTGGTCACCGTCCAGGTCGTGCTCGATGACGTCTGCTAGCAGCTCGGCGAGTTCCGCCAAACCGAAGTACCGCATCGCGTCCACGGCTCGTCTCAGCCGGAAGGGCTCGTTCACCTCGACCGCGAAGCCCAGGCCACCACCCATCACCGAGTTGTAGACACGTAGCAGGTACGACAGCTGCACGATCCCGGGTGGAGTGCCGTCGGGAGCCTCGCCGTCAGCGCCGTAATCAGCGGCCTGGTTCCGGATGATGTTCAGGTCATCCATATCGGCGGGCGTCCACCCCTCCTCTACCTCATCCAATGTGCACCTGGGGCCCATGCGGGCGGGTTGTGTCATGAGGTGGAGGTCGGAGCACCGACGCAGGGTATCCAACCAGTAACCCCTCCCGGCGGCAGGCACACGTCAACGGCGCTCAGCCGCACGATCTGCACCTCAGAGACACCGGCGTGCGGTGCCACGCCAGACTCCAGGTGAAGCGCTGACGCAACTCCGCTGGTGGCCGGCTCGTTGGTAGTCAGGGGCGGACGGAGGCGGACGATGGCGGCGGGGCGGGGTGCCGAGCTGCTGCGCCCTCCACGGAGTTCGGGTCGGGCGACGTTCCTGGAGCTGTTCTTCGATCTGGCCTTCGTTGTGGCCCTCACCCGGGTCTCGCAACGATTCGCGGGATTGGGCGACGACACTGGCTGGGCGCTCGTCACGGGGGTCGGGCGTACCCTGCTGCTCTTTCTGGCGCTCTGGTTGATCTGGTCGCACACCGCCTGGATCACCAGCCGGTACGAACCGGAGCAGCCGATCATCCAGGCCGTCGTGGTCGGCACCATGTTCGCCGGCCTGGTCATGGCGGTGACGCTGCCCCGCGCCATGGAGGAGCGAGCGCTGCCGTTCGCTGTCGCGTACCTCTTGGTGATGGTGGTGCGGCCGCTCGTGGTCGCCGTCGCGCTGCGTGGCCATCCGCGACGGCTGGTGCCCTTCCGGCTTGTCGTGTGGGCTCTGGCGAGCGCTCCGCTGTGGCTGGCCGGCGCGTTGGGCCCGGATCACCTCCGCCTGCCGCTGTGGGTTGTCGCCCTCGCTGTCGACTACGTCGCCTGGACACTGGGCTGGCCGCTGCCGTGGCTCGGGGTCTCGAAGGTGGGTCGGTGGCGGATCGCGGGCACCCATCTCGCGGACCGTTACCAGCAGATGGTCCTCATCGCGCTCGGTGAGTCGATTCTGGTTATCGGCGTGGTCTTCAGCGGCGCGGACTACTCCGCGGAGCGGGCAGCCGCCTTCGCGGTCGCGTTCGCCACCAGCGCGCTGCTCTGGCGGATCTACTTCCACCGCGCCGGTCTGCTGCTGACTGAGGCGTTCGACCGGGCGGGTATGCCCGGCCGGCTGGGCGCGGTGTCGGAACGGACGCATCTGTTGATCGTGCTCAGCGTGCTCGTCACGGCGGTCGGCTACGAGCTGGTGATCGATCATCCGTTCGGGCAGCCTCGACCCAGTTGGCTGCTGTTCGTGGTGGGCGGTCCGATGCTCTTCCTCGTCGCCCGTATACGGCTGCAATACGAGATCTTCGGCCGTGTATCCCGATCCCAGATCATCGGCTTGGCCGCCCTGCTGCTGTTCACGCCGTTGTTGGCCCGTTGGACGCCGATGGCCGGGCTGAGCGTGGTGGCCGGTGTGCTGGCGGTGGTCGCGCTCCTGGACGCGTTGCGAAGGCGGGGCCGGCCGCTGGAGGTTTCCGCCTCGCCGATCGGTCGGGAGACGTCCGGAGATCGCGACTCCGAGGCGTGACGCGGGTCGGTCGCCGCGATAGGCCGTTTCGTCGCGTAACCGCACGGCCGGGCACACACCGCGCGTGATGTCGGATCTGTAGCGCGCCACCACCGATCGAATTTTCAAGATAGAACGGTCGGTCTTGACGGCGCGGGTCCAGGTCGGTATGGTTCTCACAGACAGAACGTTCGTTCTACCTGACGGTAGTCAGATGGAACGGCTGTACCTGAAGGAGAGCGCCGTGCCCACCAAGATCACCCTCGTCATCGGTAACCCCGCAGAACCCGACGAGTTCGAGAAGGTCTTCGCCGACGTACGCCGGGCCGCCGAGACGTTCCCGAAGCTCCAGCGGGTCGAGTCGGCCAAGGTGTGGCCGAAGGAGGACGGCACGCCGACTCCCGCGTACCGGACGCTCGACCTGTACTTCGCCAGCTACGAGGACGCCTCTGCCGCAGTCGCGACGCCCGCCGCCGGTGCCGTCTTCGGTGGGCTCCAGGGCGCCCAGGTGGAGATCACGGGGCTGTTCTCGAACATCGAGTAGCACCGCCCTTCCCCTCCCGGCGGCGGCCTCCACCCCGCTGGGCGTCCCTTCGCACCGGAATCACCGAGAGGATGACCATGACCACCCTCGCCGTCCCCGGCATCTCGACGACGGCCGCTGCCCTACGGCGGTTGTACTTCGGTCGCTTCGCCTTCGCCATCGTCTGGGCTGCCGTGACGTTCCCACTCGCCACGCACCTCAACCCCCTCACCGCCGCACTGCTCGTGCTCTACCCGCTGTTCGACGTGGCCGCGGCCATCGTCGACGTCCGCGCGTCAAGGGCCACCGGATCGCCCACCCTGCTGTACGTGAACGTCGCGATCAGCCTGCTCGCCGCGGTGGGCCTGGGCGTCGCCGGCGCGTCCGGCATCCCTGCGGTCCTGCGCGTCTGGGGCGCCTGGGCGGTCGTGGCCGGACTGGTCCAGCTGATCGTGGCCGTCACCCGCCGCAAGATGGGCGGCCAATGGCCGATGATCATCAGCGGTGGCATCTCCGTCATCGCCGGTGGATCGTTCGTCGCTGCCGCCTCCGCGGACAACCCGGCGCTGACCAACGCGATCGGGTACGCCATCCCCGGCGCCATCTTCTTCCTCATCGCGGCCATCCGCCTCGGCCGCGCCGCGAAGGGAAACTGACGTGGAGAACGCCACGTACGACGTCATTGTCATCGGCGCGGGGCCGGTGGGGGAGAACGTCGCCGACCGCGTCGTGCAGGGTGGCCTGACCGCCGCGATCGTCGAGCGGGAGCTGGTGGGTGGCGAGTGCTCGTACTGGGCCTGCATGCCGACCAAGGCGCTGCTGCGCAGCCAGACCGCGCTCCGGGCGGCTCGACAGCTGCCCGGTGCGCGCGAGGCGGTGACCGGCGAGTTGGACGCTGCGGCCGTGCTTCGCCGTCGGGACTCCTTCGCCTCGCACTGGCAGGACGACGGTCAGGTGTCCTGGCTGAACTCCGCGGGGATCGCCCTGTATCGGGGTCAGGGGCGGATCGGCTCCCACCGGATCGTCGAGGTGACCGGCGCGGACGGCGTCACCACCTCGCTCACCGCCCGACACGCGGTCGTCATCGCCACCGGAAGTAGCGCCCTGGTGCCGGACATCGCCGGTCTGCGCGAGGCGGCACCGTGGACCAGCCGTGAGGCATCCGCCGCGAGCGAGGTTCCCGGCCGGCTCGCCATCATCGGTGGTGGCGTGGTGGCCACAGAGATGGCGACCGCGTACGCCGGCCTCGGATCGGCGGTGACGGTGCTCGTCCGCGACGGAGTGCTCACTCAGGCGGAGCCGTTCGTCGGCGAGCGGGTCACGCAGTCCCTGCGGGAAGCTGGCGTGGCGGTCCAACTCGGTGCCGAGGCCACGTCGGTGATCCGCGACGGCGACGGCACGGTGCACATCACGCTCACCGACGGCGACCAGGTCGAGGCCGACGAAATCCTCGTCGCGATCGGCCGTACCCCGAACACGCACGACGTCGGCCTCGACCGGATCGATCTGAAGCCGGGTGCCTGGCTCACCGTCGACGACACCCTGCGGGTGGTCGACGATGCCGGCGCGTTGATCGGCGACGGATGGCTGTACGCGGCCGGGGACGTCAACCGGCGTGTGCTCCTGACCCACCAGGGCAAGTACCAGGCTCGCGCGGTGGGCGACGTGATCGTGGCGCGGGCCACTGGCGAAGCGGCAGACGACCGCCAGTGGGGTCGGCACGTCGCCACCGCCGACGAGCTCGCCGTGCCGCAGGTCGTCTTCACCGACCCGGAGGTCGCGTCGGTGGGGCTGACCGCAGCCGCCGCCGAGGCCGCTGGACTGCGGATCCGGGTCGTCGACTACGACCTGGCCGCCGTCGCCGGGGCCGCGCTGCACGCCGACGGCTACCAGGGGCAGGCCCGGATGGTCGTGGACGAGGACCGGCGGGTGATCGTCGGCCTCACCCTCGTGGGCCCGGACGTCGCGGAGCTGATCCACGCCGCGACGATCGCCATCGTCGGTGAGGTCCCACTGGAGCGGCTGTGGCACGCCGTGCCCGCGTACCCGACCGTCAGCGAGGTCTGGCTGCGCCTGCTGGAGGCGTACGGCCGCTGATCTGAGCCGTGCGGCCGTCCGCGCGATCGCCGACGAGCTGGGTCATCCCTCACCCGGGGTGGCCCAGCTCCAGTCGTGCGGGGCGGTCGCGCTGGGGCTAACCGGCTGACTCCGCCGACTGACGCTCCGAGTTGACTCTGAGGAGCCCTTCGACACCGCGCAGGAAGGTCTCGGACACCAACGTCGGGTCGGAAAGGCAACCGGCTGCCATGGCGCCGTCGCGGAGCATGACGAAGTGGCGCGCTGCGGGATCCGCCGTTCCTTCGTGGACCTGTGCCATGAGCGTGGTGATGGTGTCCAGGAACCATTGCCGGTGGGCCATGAGTTCTTGGTGCACGGGATGGTTCGTGTCGGGATATTCCGCCGCGGCGTTCAGGAACGCGCACCCACGAAACCCGGGGGACTGGATGTTCTGGGCGATGGAAGTGGCGATGGCCAGGAGCGGATCGACCGGCGATCGGTTGGCGGCGAGGGCCTCGTCGACCATGCCGCGCTCCAGCTGATGCACCTCACGCAGGTAGGCCAGGATGAGGTCGTCCTTGCTGGGGAAGTGACGGTAGAAAGTAGCCCTGGTCACCTTCGCTTCGGCAATGATCCGGTCGACGCCGACGGCGTGAATGCCCTCCGCGTAGAAGATCCTGGTCGCCGTCCGGAGAAGCTTGAGGCGTGCCTCGGAGGGCCGGGCAGTGGGTTCAGCGCTCGCCATCCCACCATCTTAGCGACAGAACGTTCGGTCTGATTGGTGCCTGCCAGGCATTTCGCTCCGACGTTCGGCGCGGCGCTTCCTTCTCGATCTCGCTGACAGTGGCCTGATCAGTGCTGGATTCTGGGTGCTGCCAGTCACCGGAGCCGGGATCGCCGGCGAGGCCACTCGAAAGGAACTCCAGATGAGCGCTGCTTCTGACATGTCTGCCCAGGAGATGCCGACAGTTGTGCTGATCCACGGAGCATTCGCCGGCTCGTCGAGTTGGAATGGGGTGATTGCCAACCTCAAACGTCGGGGTTACCCGGTCATTGCCGTCGCCAACCCGCTGCGCGGTGTGCAGAAGGACGCCGCGTACGTTCGGGCTCTTCTGGACAGCTTGCCCGGACCGGTCGTGATGGCCGCCCATTCCTACGGCGGGCTGGTCATGACCGAGGCCGCGGCCGGTGCCTCCAACGTCAAGGCCCTGGTGTACGTCGCCAGCGTGAGCCCGGACGTAGGCGAAAGTGTGATCGGGTTGGTCACCAAGTACCCCGGAAGTCAGCTCGCCACCAGCATCAACATGGTGCCGATCCCCTCCGACGACGGCGGCACGACAATGGATCAGTACATCTTCCAGGACAAGTTCCCCGAGGTGTTCGCCGCCGACGTCGACCCCGAAACCGCCAAGATCATGGCGGCGACGCAGCGACCGGCCTCGGCGAGCGCCCAGGAGGAGGGCGTGACCAAGGCCGCCTGGAAGACGATCCCCTCCTGGACCCTGATCACCACGCAGGACCAGGGCATTCCGCCGGACCTGCAGCGCTTCCTGGCCGACCGGGCGGGGTCCACGGCAGTGGAGATCGCCGCCTCCCACGCTGTGGCGGTCTCGCAACCCGGCCCGGTCGCAGACCTCATCGACACCGCCGCCCGCGCCACCGCCCGCTCGATGCAGATGTCCAAGAGCCGTCAAGGTTGACGAGGGCTCGCCGAAGCGGCGATGAGCCTTCGGTGGATCAGTCAGCAGGATTGACGGTGGCGGGCATGCCCGGCCGGCTGGGCGCGGTGTCGGATCAGTGCGGGAAGGCGCGGGGGATGCGTGCGCCGAGAAGCTCGTCGCGGAACGCTTGGATGCGTGTGATGACCTGCCGTCTGCCGATGGTGTTCTCGATGCGGTCGAGGTAGAGGCATCGGGCGTCGAGCGCGGCCAGGTTCTCCAGCACCTCGACATGGTTGACGCCGTCGTAGGCGTCGATGCCGAAGCCCAGACTGGTCACCAGCTTGACCGGTATGTCCAGCGCGGCCACGGCGGCCACGCTGGTCATGTCCTCCACTGGAGTGCCGAGGTTGCTTTCGTCGCCACGCAGCAGCACATCGGTGCCGCCGTCGACCAGCACCACCGCGTCGATGTCGAGGTGTTTCACCAGGTGCCGGTACCGCTGCGACATGCTCCACCACCCACGCGTCTCGGTCGATCAACTCGAGTTCCGAGAAGGAGAGGCTGGCCAGGTGCACCTGCGCGCCAGCGCCCCACAAGGCAAACGCCAAGGGCAGGCCCACGTACACGTCGAAACCCCCGCCCGCTCCGGCGATGAGGATGTTCCGCGCCGGAGCCAACGCGGCGATCAGTGGCGGAACTGCCAACGAGACCGCACCGGAGCCGGCCGGCGGCGCCACAGGGGTCATCACCGCTCAATGATCACTGACGGTCGGTGGACACGGCCATCCCTACTGCCTACGCGGCTCAGCCGCACAGCCTGATTGCTGCGCGAGTGTGACCTGTCCGAGTTCCTGGGTGCATCGGGTGAGCGCGACGTAGAGGCCGTTCCAGCCGCGCGGTTCGGCGGCGATGCCCTGAGGGTCGATGAGGAGCGTCGCATCCCATTCCAGTCCCTTGGACTGGGTTGCGGTGAGCACTGGCACATCACCCAACACGGCTTGGAGTGTGTCGATGCGCTCCGCGGGGGCGATGACGCCGACAGTGCCGCCGTGCCACCGTTGCCGCAACTGCCGCACCGCTTCCACGGCGGCGTCGGCGAGCTCAGCCGGTGTGATCGTGCGCTCCCAGGGGGCGATGCCGGAGGAGCGTACCGCTCGTGGCGGAACGTTGTGGCTGCCAGCCCTCTTCAGGACCGGTTCGGTGAGGTCCATGACCTCGCGCGGGGTCCGGTAGCAGATAGTGAGTTCCGCGGCGGTCCAACGGTCGCCGAAGGCAGCTCGTACCGCTTGTGCCCAACTGGTGTGCCGGTGGGCTGCCTCGGCCTGGTCGATGTCGCCGACGGCGGTGATGGAGCGACTGGGACAGCGCCGGAGGACCATCTGCCACTGCATTTCGGACAGTTCCTGCGCTTCATCGACGACGACGTGGCCGTACACCCAGCCGCGCTGGCGACGCGCGCGTTCGGCGAGGAACTCGCCCTGGGGTCGCGGCGTGTCGACCTCGCCGAGCAGGTCGGCGAGGGCATCGAGCAGCGGGATGTCGCTTGATGCCCACGGGGTGGGCTCGGCCGCGACGGCGGCGATCTCGTCGGGGGACAGTTGCGGGGCGAACCTGGCCAGCAGGGTGCTGTCGGTCAGGAAGTCACCCAACAGGGTTTCGGGGTCGAGGGTGGGCCACCATGCCTCGATGAACCGGGCGATGGTGGTGTTCTCGGCGATACGACTACGAAGCTGCTCGACTTCCTCCTCGGAGAGCAACCCGTCGATGTCGCTGCCGGTGGACGTCCGGGTGGAGGAGTGGTCCTGCCCCATGCCCTTGTCGACGCGGGCGAGGATGTCCTCGAAGCCTTCCTCCATCTCCGCCATCAGCGCCTCGCGCTGCTCGGCGACGACATCGGCAAGGAGGTGGTGCACCTGCTCGGCGAACGCCGCGCGGGCGCGGTGGTACGGGCGTCCCTGCACCGCCGAGGCGAGCGCCTGCGCCACGGTCGCGGCTGGAACGACGTAGAACTCGCCCTCCCAGCGCAGCTTCAGCTCGCGCGGTCGGGGGAGCAGCGACGCGACGTAGCCTTCGAGCGTGGGCTGCCAGAGAGCGCGACCCTTGATTTCGGCGAGAAGTCGGCTCTCGTCGCGGCCCACCTGAACGTCGGCCAGCAGGGTGTCGCAGGTCGCCGAGACGACGGCGGTCTCACCGAGCGCGGGCAGCACCTGGGCGATGTACTGCAGGAACCGCGGCGAGGGGCCCAGGACCAGGACCGCCTGGTCGGCCATCTTTCGGTGGGTGAACAGCAGGTACGCGACGCGGTGCAGGGCAACCACTGTCTTGCCCGTGCCGGGACCACCCTGGACGATCAGCGGGCCGGTCGCCTCGGCCCGGACGATGTCGTCCTGTTCGCGTTGCAGGGTGGAGATCGCTGTCGACATGCGACCGGTGCGCCGCTGGTCGAGGGCGGCCAGGAGAGCGCCTTCGCCGACGAGTTCCTCCGTTGCGCTCCCGTCCAGGGGCTCGTCGTCCACGCCGACGACGGCCGATCCCGTCGTACGGATGTGCCGGCGCCGCGCCTGACCCTGTGGGTCGACAGCCGTCGCGGTGTAGAACGGCCGAGCCGCAGGAGCACGCCAGTCCACCAGCAGTGGCTCAGTGTCGTCGCTGTCATCACGGAGACCGACACGGCCCACGTGGCGCACTGTGCCGTCGAGGCCGTCGAGGCGGCCGAAGACCAACCCCTCATCTGCTCGCCGTAGCTCGTCGTACTGCTGCCGGAGCATGCGCTGCCGGGCCCGCTCCAACGCGTCCATGGGCTCCGACGAAAGTTCGACCTGTAGGTGATCGGCCAGCCTGTCGCGCCGGGCCGTGGCCAAGTCCAGAAACGCCTGTTCCTCGGCGACCGCGGACCGGCGCGCGGCACCCTCTGCGGTAGAGGCCGGCAGTTGGCCGTCAGGTGCTACTTCGCCAACGCCGGCGGTGCCGTTGCTCGGGGCAGACTTCCGGTGCATTCGCAAATCCTTGTATCGGGGTAACCCTCGGCCCGGATGAGCCGCAGCGCATTCGGCGGCAAGCATAGAGTTGGTTCCCCTCAACGGCCACGAAATCCGCCGGCAGAGATCGGAATCTCAATGCCTTGCAGTTCCGGGGATGCTTATGGCCTCACCGGTGCCATTTTCTTATTGACAGTCGAGTCTTTTTCTGTTCTGCGGATGCTTTCCGAGCAGTGAGGCGCTCTTCGGCCTCAGGCGGGGGTTGGGTTGTTCTCAGCCGGACTCCGGGCGGAGTCGGCTGTCGCATCAGGGGCGGTGAGGGCCGTTCCGCGCAGGTCAGCTCAATGTGAAGGACACGTCGTCGACGTCGAAGGCGGTAGCGCCGTTGCCAGCCGTCTCGCTGGCGAGGAAGCTGGCCGTCGCGGTGCGCTCGATAGTGCCCGTTCCGCTCGACATGACGTACTGCCGCCACTGCGCCCCGCCGTCGAAGGCCAGCGAGAACCTCGTCTTCGGGGGTATCCCGGTGACCGCCAGTCCGACGTTCAGGTAGTCGCCGCGGCTGGTCTCCGTGGTGGTGGTCCGCACCCAGAAGCGGACCGTCAGGTCGCAGTTGGCCGGCACTGTGACGGTGGTGCGCAGCAGGTCGGCACGCGTCACGTCCAGCCCGGCGAAGGTGGCGTACGCGCGGCCGGTGTGTGCGGGTCGGGCCGCGTCGCCGAGCACGACGATGCGGGGGCCGGCCGTCCAGTCGGCGGTGCCCCGCTCGAACCCCGGGTTCGGGTGGATCTGCCCGCTGCAGGGCGGGTCGGCCGCTGGCTGGCCGTGGGATGCGCCGCCCGTGGCCAGGAGCAGCACTGCCGCAACCGAGATGGTGGTGACGAATGCCTTCATCGGTTCCCCCAGCGTCCATACATTCGAAATGGTCTATGTCTGTCGACCATGCGCGATGGACGTGGGCGCGTCAAGCCCTTCCCGCCGTCGGCTCCGCGCCGGCGGCGGCTGACCGGAACATGCTGGCGCTACCGGCGGCGGCGGGCGTCGGCCTCGGTGTCGAGAAGGTCGTTGAGCGTCAGCGCCGAGTTGATCAGTGAGAGATGGCTGAACGCCTGGGGATAGTTTCCGATCTGCTCCCCGGTCGCGGCGATCTCCTCGGCATAGAGGCCGAGGTGGTTGCTGAAGGTGAACATCTTCTCGAACGTGAGTCGGGCGTCGTCGAGGCGGCCGGAACGGGCCAGCGCCTCGACGTACCAGAAGGTGCACATGTTGAAGGTGCCCTCGTGGCCCGGGAGGCCGTCGGGGGAGTGGACCGGGTCGTACCGGTGGACCAGGCTGTCGGAGACCAGCTCGCGTTCGATCGCCTGCAGGGTGGACTGCCACAGCGGGTCGCTCGGCGTGACGAAACCGACCGCCGGCATCGCGAGCAGCGCCGCGTCCAGCACGTTCTCGTCGTACGCCTGCACGAAGGTGCCGCGGGCCCGGTCGTATCCGCGCTCCATGACCTGGTTGTAGATGCGGTTGCGTTGCTCGGTCCAGCAGGTCATGTCCCCGGGGCGGCCGGTGCGGGTGGCCAGCCGGATGGCCCGGTCCAGCGCGACCCAGGACATCACCCGACCGAATGTGTAGTTGCGGGGGTGGTGGCGGCTCTCCCAGATGCCGGCGTCGGGCTGGTCCCAGTTGTGGCAGAGCCAGTCGACCAGCCGGACGGTGCTCTTCCACACCTGGTGTGAGACGCGGATGCCCTGCTCGTCGGCGAGGTGCATGGCGTAGAGGGCCTCGCCGTGGATGTCGAGCTGGAGTTGGTCGGCGGCGCCGTTGCCGATCCGCACCGGCCGGGAGCCTCGGTAGCCCTCCAGGTGGTCCAGCACCTCCTCGTGCAGGTCGGAGGAGCCGTCCACCCGGTACATGATCTTCAACGGGTCCTGGTGGTCGCCGGCCTCGCGGATCCGCTCGTCGAGCCAGTTCATGTACCGGCTGACCTCCTCGGTGAAGCCGAGGCCGAGCAGCGCGTGCACCGAGAACGACGTGTCGCGTACCCAGGTGTAGCGGTAGTCCCAGTTGCGGGTTCCGCCGACCAGTTCGGGCAGCGCTGTGGTGGGTGCGGCGATCATCGCGCCGGTCGGCGCGTACGTCATGAGTTTGAGCGTGATGGCCGAACGCTCGACCATCTCCCGCCAGCGGCCGGTGTAGCGGGAACGTTCGAGCCAGCGCCGCCAGTAGTCCCGGGTCCACTCGAACATGCCCTGGATCTCTTCCGGCGCGAAAATGCGCGGCTCGGTTCCGCCCGTCTCCAGGACCACCCCGCCGGTGTCGCCCTCGTTCAGCGTGCCGTACGCGACAAGGTCGCCGCCCTCAAGGTGGACGTCACCCTGTTCGGAGATCAACCGCCGCACCGGGTCGACCGGGTTGAACGTCAGCGTCGCCGACCGGCTGCGGAAGACGAAACCGTTGTGGTGGCGCTCAAGCTGATGCTCTTCGCGGGCGTAGTTGAACCGCGGCCGGCACTCCACCCGGAAGCGCATGCTGCCCCGGACCATGGTGACGGTGCGGACCAGCCGATGCGCGTCGGTGGCCCGCTCGCCGGTGACCGGCATGAAGTCCATCACCTCGGCCACCCCGTCGGCGCTGATGAACCGGGTGATCAGGATGGGTGTGCCGGGGAGGTAGAGCTGCTTGGTCACGTACCGCACGTCGTGCGGCGCGATCTGGAAGTAGCCGCCCTTCTCCTTGTCCAGCAGGGCCGCGAAGATGCTCGGCGAGTCGAACCGCGGCGCGCAGAACCAGTCGACAGTCCCGTCGCACGTCACCAGCGCGGCGGTCTGCAGGTCGCCGATGAGCCCGTGATCCTCGATCGCCGGATAGCTGTCCACGTCTCTCCCCGGTTCGGCTGCGTCCTGCGCACCGAACCTAGGGGAGGAATTGTCGACTTAGGTGAGATTCACGTTCCGCCACCCTGTCGCGTGCCCCCACGTGTCACGGCGACGGCCGGGGTCCTGCGCTGCCTGGACCCGGACGTCAGTGCAGCGGGCGGCAGGAGGAACGGATGACCAGCTCGGTGGGGAGCCGGATGTGGGTGTCGCGCTCGACGCCAGCGATCAGGTCGATGAGCAGGCGCAACGCCTCGGCGCCCATCCGTTGCAGCGGCTGCATGATGGTCGTCAGCGGCGGGTTGACCAGCGCGGACTCCGGTACGTTGTCGAAGCCGATCACCGACAGGTCGTCGGGCACCGACAGGCCCATGTCGCGGGCCACTGTCATCGTGGAGATCGCGGAGAGGTCATTGCCCGCGAAGATCGCGCTCGGCCGGTCGGTACGGGCGAGGAGCTCCGCGGCGGTGCCGGCGGCGCTCTCGATCCGGAACCCGCCGACGCGGACGAGCCGCTCGTCCACGGGCACGCCGGCGTCGGCCATCGCACTGCGGAAGCCGGCCTCGCGCAGCTGCGCGGACTTCAGGTCGGTGCGTCCACTGATGTGCCCGATCCGCGTGTGGCCTAGGGACAGCAGGTAGTTGGTCGCCAGCACGGCGCCGGCGAAGTTGTCCGAGTCGACGGTGGGCAGGTCGGACGGCCCGGTGTGGGGGTCGACGGCCACGACGTGGAAGCTGTGTTCGGTCTCGACCACCGTCGGTGTGACGATCACGGCGCCGTCGATGAGTGTGCCGGAGAGCCGGGCGAGCGAGCGCCGCTCCCACCCCACGGCGGCGCCCTCGCCGTCCCCGCTGGAGTAGGCAAGCAGTTGGTATCCGCTCCCGGCGACCTCCTGCGACGCCCCCTTGAGTAGTTCGGTGGAGAAGGGCTCGAACTCGGCGACCAGGATGCCGAGCACGTTGGTGCGGTGGCTGCGCAGGCTCTGCGCCCCCAGGCTCGCCTCGTAGCCGAGCTCATGGATGACCTGCTGGACGCGCTCCACGGTTGCCTGGGCCACGCCGTAGCGGCCGTTGACGACCTTCGACACGGTCGCGACCGAGACGCCGGCAGTACGTGCCACATCCGACATCTTGACGCGCTGCTGAAACACCACGTCGATGATGATAGGGCCCCGTCGGGGGCACGTCGCCACCGACTCGAAAACGTTATCGATACCGATTGACATCAAGTTACATGACTGTAAAACTTCGCCGCAGGCCGAGTACCGCGACTGACTAGTCGAGGAGACATCGATGGCAACGAAGCGGCGTGCGAGTGCCGTCCTGGCACTGTTAATGACAAGTGTTGTCGTCCTCGCCGGGTGTTCCGGCGGCGGCGAAGAGGCAGCCCCTCAGAGCGAGCTGTACAAGGACCCGGTAACCCTGAGCTGGTGGCACAACGCCTCACAGGACGGGCCCGGCAAGACCTACTGGGAGAAGGTCGCCAAGGACTTCTCCGCACTTCACCCCACCGTCAAGATCGAGATTGAGGCGATCGAGACGAACCAGCTCCAGCGCACCCGGCTCCCTGCCGCGCTGCTGAGCAGCGACCCGCCGGACATCTTCCAGGCCTGGGGCGGCGGCGAGATGAGCGAGCAGGTGGAGGCCGACTACCTCAAGGAGATCACCGACCAGACCAAGACCGAGGTCGGCGACATCGGCAGCGCCGCGGAGATCTGGCAGGTCAAGGGCAAGCAGTACGGCCTGCCGTTCCGGATGGGCATCGAGGGCGTCTGGTACAACAAGGAGATGTTCGCCAGGGCGGGCATCGCGGCGCCGCCGACCACCTTCGAGGAGCTCAACACCGCGGTCACCAAGCTCAAGGCGATCAACGTCATCCCGATCGCCGTGGGTGCCGGTGACAAGTGGCCGGCCGCGCACTGGTGGTACAACATGGCGCTGCGCGCCTGCTCGGTCGACGCCCTCAAGAAGGCCTCCGCGGAGAAGAACTTCGACGATCCGTGCTTCGTGAAGGCCGGCCAGGACCTGAAGACGTTCATCGACACCAAGCCGTTCCAGCCCAACTTCATCGCCACGCCGGGCCAGAACGACCCGACCAGCGCCAACGGCATGCTCGCCAACGGCAAGGCCGCGATGGAGCTCATGGGCGACTGGAACCGCGGGACGCTGGACACCGTCACCACGGACAAGGCGAAGCTCGCGTCGTTCCTCGGCTGGTTCCCGGTGCCGGCGATCTCCGGTTCCCCGGGTGACCCGAAGGCGGCTCTCGGCGGTGGCGACGGGTTCTCCTGCGCCAAGAACGCCCCGGCCGAGTGCGTCGAGTTCCTCAAGTACATCGTGAGCCCCGAGGTGCAGAAGGGCTACGCCGAGACCGGCACCGGCCTGCCTGTCGCCAAGGGCGCGGCGGACGCCGTGAAGGACCCCGCGCTGAAGTCCATCCTGGAGGCCACCTCCGGGGCGAGCTACGTCCAGCTCTGGCTGGACACGGCGTACGGCAGCACGGTCGGCAACGCGATGAACGACGCGATCGTCGCCATCTTCGCCGGCAACGGGACGCCTGAGAAGGTCGTCTCGGCAATGAAGGCGGCCGCAAGCAAGTGACCTCCGCCAACCAGATCCGTATTCCCGCCGCGACCGCATGACCGTCAGCAACTC